>JBASTF010000130.1:0-3630 GCA_049274755.1 Rubrivivax sp.
CGGCAGCCACGGGCAAGCCGCCCGCCGCAGAAGCGCCGGCCAAGGCGCCCTGAGATGGGTTCCCGCCACCCCCTGCCCTACGCCTTCGCGAAGGCGCACACGCTGCTGCTGGAGGACGACGGCGACCAGCTGGTGCTGTGGGCGGCAGAAACCACGCCGGCCGCCGCGCTGTCGGAAGTGACGCGGCTGTTCGACGTCGCCACCTTCGAACGCGAGGCCGCGGCCACGCTGGGCCAGCGCATCGCCGCGGCCTATGCCGGCAGCGAAAGCAGTGCCGCCGCCGTCATCGGCGAGGTCGAGTCGGGTGTGGACCTGAGCCGCATGATGCAGGAGCTGCCGGCGGTGGAAGACCTGCTGGAAGCCGCCGACGACGCGCCCATCATCCGCATGCTGAACGCGCTGCTGACGCAGGCGGCGAAAGACGGCGCCTCGGACATCCACATCGAGCCCTACGAACGCAGCAGCGCCGTGCGCTTCCGCGTCGACGGCACGCTGCGCGAGGTGGTGCAGCCGAACAAGGCGCTGCACGCAGCGCTGATCTCGCGGCTCAAGATCATGGCCGAGCTCGACATCGCCGAGAAGCGGCTGCCGCAGGACGGCCGCATCTCGCTGCGCATCGGCGGCCGCGCCATCGACGTGCGGGTCTCGACGCTGCCGTCGGCGCATGGGGAACGTGCCGTGCTGCGCCTGCTGGACAAGGCCGAGTCGAAGTTCACGCTCGAAGGCCTGGGCATGAGCGGCGACGTGCTGCGCTCCTTCCACCGCCTGGTGCAGCAGCCGCACGGCATCGTGCTCGTCACCGGCCCCACCGGCAGCGGCAAGACGACGACGCTGTACGCCAGCCTGGGCCGGGTCGACACCGCAACGACCAATGTGCTGACCGTCGAAGACCCGGTGGAGTACGAGCTGCCGGGCATCGGCCAGACCCAGGTCAACCCGAAGATCGACCTGACGTTTGCGAAGGCGCTGCGCGCCATCCTGCGCCAGGACCCCGACGTCATCATGATCGGCGAGATCCGCGACCACGAAACGGCGCAGATCGCCATCCAGGCCAGCCTCACCGGCCACCTGGTGCTGGCCACGGTGCACACCAACGACGCGCCGAGCAGCGTCACGCGCCTCATCGACATGGGCGTCGAGCCCTTTCTGCTGAGCAGCACGCTGCTCGGCGTGCTGGCGCAGCGCCTGGTGCGCAAGCTGTGCCCGGACTGCAAGCGCCAGGGCGAAGACGGGCGCTGGCACCCGGTGGGCTGCAAGAGCTGCAGCCACACCGGCTACAAGGGCCGCACCGGCGTCTACGAGCTGATGACGGTGGACGACGCGATGCAGACGCTGATCCACAACCGCGCCGCCGAGCAGGACCTCGTCGCCACGGCACGCCGCGGCGGCCTGCGCTCGATGCGCGAAGACGGCGAGCGCCTGGTGGCCGAGGGCATCACCTCGGCCGAGGAAGTCATCCGCGTGACGAGAGACTGAGCCGGTGCCTGCCTACCGCTTCGAAGCCCTGGACGCTGCCGGCAAGTCGCAGACCGGCCTGCTCGACGCCGACAACGCCAAGGCCGCACGTTCGCAGCTGCGCACGCGCAACCTGGTGCCGCTGAACGTGGTGCCGGTCACCGCCGCGGCCAACGACGGCGGGCCGGTGCGTTTCACGCGCCGCGTGTTTTCGCCCACCGGGCTGACGGTGTGGACGCGCCAGCTGGCCGGCCTGGTCGGCTCCGGCCTGCCGCTGGAACGGGCGCTCACCGCGCTGGCCGACGAATCGGAAGACCAGCGCCAGCGTGAACTCGTGGCCCACCTGCGCAGCGAGGTCAACGCCGGCAGCCCCTTCGCCCGTGCGCTGGGCACGGCACCGCGCGAGTTCGACGAGGTCTACCGCGCCGTCGTCGCGGCCGGCGAACAAAGCGGTGCGCTGGGCCCGGTGCTGGAGCGCCTGGCCGACGACCTGGAAGCGCGCCAGGCGCTGCGCGGCAAGCTGCTGGGTGCGATGCTGTACCCGGCCATCGTTTCGGCCATCGCCCTGGTCATCGTCGTGTTCCTGCTGACCTACGTGGTGCCGCAGGTGACGGCGGTGTTCGTCAGCAGCAAACGGGCGCTGCCGGCGCTGACGGCCGGCATGCTGGGCCTGAGCGGCTTCGTGCGCCAATGGGGCTGGCTGGTCGTGCTGCTGTCGGCCGCCGGCATCGGCAGCTTCATCGCGATGCGCCGCAACGAGCTGTTCCGCGAACGCAGCGACGCCAGTGTCCTGCGCCTGCCGCTGCTGGGCCGCCTGGCGCGAGGCTACAACGCGGCGCGTTTTGCCGGCACGCTGGCCATGCTGGCCGGTGCCGGCGTGCCCATCCTGAAGGCCTTGCAGGCTGCCGCCGAAACCCTGGGCAACCGTGCGATGCGCGCCGACGCGATGGACGCCCTGGTGCAGGTGCGCGAGGGTGCGCCGCTGGCCAGCGCGCTGGCCGGCAAAAAACGTTTCCCCGGGCTGCTGGCGATGTTTGCACGCCTGGGCGAGCAGACCGGCCAGCTGCCGGCGATGCTGGGCCGTGCCGCGGCCCAGCTCTCGGCCGAGGTGCAGCGCCGTGCGATGGCCCTGGCCACGCTGCTGGAGCCGCTGCTCATCGTCGGCATGGGCGTGGTCGTGCTGACCATCGTGCTGGCCGTGCTGCTGCCCATCATCCAGCTCAACACCTGGGTGAAATAAATGAAGCACGGCACGAAGCGCGCCTGAAACGGCGTGGCGGCATTGTTCGGGGCGTCCACCACCCGAACCCAGGAAGCCGCCATGAGCCCCGACCAGATCCACCTCGTCCGCCAGAGTTTTGCGCTGGTGCTGCCGATCGCGCCCACCGCCGCCGCGCTGTTCTACGACAACCTGTTCGGCGCCCAGCCGCAGCTGCGCAGCCTGTTCAAGGGCGACATGCAGGACCAGGGCACGAAGCTGATGCAGATGATCGGCGCCGCCGTCGGCCTGCTCGACCGCCCGCAGCTGCTGATGCCGGTGCTGCGCCAGCTGGGCGCGCGGCACGGCGGCTATGGCGTGATGCCGGCGCACTACGACGCCGTTGGCGCCGCACTGCTGAAGACGCTGGCACAAGGCCTGGGCGCGGCGTTCAACACGCCGACGCGTGAAGCCTGGACGGCGATGTACACCATCGTCGCGACGACGATGATCGCCGCCGCCGACGAAGCGGCCCGCGATGCCGCCGCGGCCGTCGCCGCCTAAACGATCAGCAGTTGCTGCACCGCCGCCAGCAGGTCGGCCTTGCCAAACGGCTTGTCCAGGCTGGGGCAGCGGCTGTCGCCGAGGAAACGCTGGGCTTCCGGCGACAGCGTGTCGCCGGTGACAAACAGCATGCGCCGCGCCAGCAGCGGCTGGCGTTCGCGCACGGCGCGCCAGAGGCCGGCGCCGTCGAGGTCGGGCATGCGCATGTCGGACACCACGGCGTCGAAACGCGCGGTGTCCAGCAGTTCCAGCGCCACCGCGCCCGACTCGGCCGTGGCCACCTCGTAGCCCGCGCCTTCGAGCATCGAACGCAGCAGGGCCGCGATCTCGGGTTCGTCGTCGACGACGAGCACCCGGGCCTGCGCCGGCGGCGGCGGCGTGTCCAGCGGCATCGCCGCCGTGCTGTCGCGCGC
>JBASTF010000131.1:0-1650 GCA_049274755.1 Rubrivivax sp.
GCGCACCGCCGTCCACCGCCAGCGCCCCTGAACCGTTCATGTACTACGTGCAGGCGGGGGCCTACACACGCAGCGAAGATGCCGAACAACAGCGCGCGAAGCTGGCGCTGGTGGGCCTGGCGGCCAAGATCACCGAACGTGAACAGTCCGGCCGCCTGGTGTACCGCGTGCGTGTGGGCCCTTACGACGCCCGTGAAGACGCCGATGGCGTGCAAGCCAAGCTGACCGACGCAGGTGTCGAAGCGCGGCTGGTGCGTGTCGAAAGGCAATAGCGGCGGCAGGCGCAGGAACAGCAGCAATCACCGGCGCGGAACTTGCGCGGCCGGGATCGACTCCACAGGAGCCGACCACAGACAACATCCCGAAAGGACATCCATGAAGCGGCGCGATTTCTCGATCCAGGTGGCCGGTGCCGGCCTTGGGCTGACCCTGGCTGCCCAGGCGCAGGCCCAGGGCGGCCCGGTCGAGGGCCAGCAGTACGTGCGGCTGCAGACGCCGGCGCCCACCAGCCTGGCGGCCGACAAGAAGGTCGAGGTCGTCGAGTTCTTCTGGTACGAGTGCCCGCACTGCAACGCCTTCGACCCCATGGTCGAAGCCTGGTCGAAGAAGCTGCCCGCCGATGTCGCCTTCCGCCGTGTGCCGGTGGGCTTCACCGCCCGCCACCAGGCGACGCAGAAGATGTTCTACGCGCTGGAAGCCATGGGCAAGCTGGACGCGCTGCACAAGAAGATCTTCGCCGCCATCCATGTGCAGAACCAGCGCCTGACCAGCGAATCGGACATGGTCGCCTTCGTCAGCGCCAACGGCGTGGACGGCGCCAAGTTCAGCGAGATGTTCAAGTCCTTCCAGGTGACGACGCAGGCCAACCGCGCGCGCCAGCTCAGCGACGCCTACAAGATCGACGGCGTGCCGGCCATGGGCATCCAGGGCCGCTTCTACACCTCGGGCGCGCTGGCCGGTGGCCACGACCGGGCGCTGGCCGTCACCGACTTCCTGATCGAGCGTTCGCGCAAGGGCTGATCCGTCCCTGCACACGCGCCGCCGGCGAACGCGTGCAAATGCACGTGTTGCGCCGCTTCTGGGGCACCGGCTTGTGGCTAGAATGGTCTGCAAGTTCCGTGCCGCCAGATGCTCATTGACCTGACACCCTCCTTACGCCTGCTGCTCGCCACCTCGGTGCTGGCGGCTGCCTGCGGCGCTGCGCTGGCCGAACGGACCGACCGCAGCAAGCCCATGGTCATCGAGGCCGACCGCAGCGGTGTGCTCGACATGCAGCGCCAGGTGCTGGTCTACACCGGCAACGTGGCCGTCACCCAGGGCACCCTGGTGCTGCGCGCCGACCGCATCGAGATCCGCGAAACCAGCGACGGCTACCGCGCCGCCACGGCCATCGGCAACGGCGACAAACCCGCCACCTACCGCCAGAAGCGCGATGGCGTCGACGAGACGGTGGAAGGCACGGCCGAGCGCATCGAGTTCGACGGCCGCACCGAAACCCTGCGTTTCCTGGGCAATGGCGCCGTGCGCCGGCTGCGGGGCGGTGTGCTGGCCGACGAGATCACCGGCGCCGCCATCGTCTGGGACGCCGGCAGCGAAGTTTTCAGCGTGCAGGGCGGCACCGCCTCGCCGAGCAACCCCAACGGCCGTGTG
>JBASTF010000132.1:0-3352 GCA_049274755.1 Rubrivivax sp.
CAGAACGCCGTGCTGCTGTACCGTGTGCTCGGCGGCGGCGCCGGGCCGGCGCTGCAGAAGCAGGCGGCGGGGCAGTAACTCCGGGCTGTCCCGGGCGGACGGCGGTCAAAGCGCGGCCACAATGCGCGCTTCGCCAAGCCCGGAGCACCGTCCTTGCCCCTCAGCGACATCGCCATCGCGCAGCAGGCCCGCCTGCTGCGCATCACCGACCTCGCGCGTGAGCGCCTGGGCCTGTCCGACGAGCACCTGGTGCCCTATGGCCACCACAAGGCCAAGATCACGCTGCCCTGCATCCACAGCCTGCAGGACAGGCCCGACGGCCAGCTGATCCTCGTCACCGCCATCAGCCCCACGCCGGCCGGCGAAGGCAAGACCACCACGACCGTGGGCCTGGGCGACGCGCTGAACCGCATCGGCGCCAGGACCATCGTTGCGCTGCGCGAGCCGTCGCTGGGCCCGGTGTTCGGCATGAAGGGTGGTGCCGCCGGCGGCGGCCATGCCCAGGTGGTGCCGATGGAGGACATCAACCTCCACTTCACCGGCGACTTCTCGGCCATCGCGCTGGCCAACAACCTGTTGGCCGCGGCCATCGACAACCACGTGCACCACGGCAATGCCCTGGGCATCGACCTGCGCCGCATCACGTGGAAACGCGTGATGGACATGAACGACCGCGCGCTGCGCGACATCACCGTGGGCCTGGGCGGCCCGGGCAACGGCTATGCACGGCAGGACGGCTTCGACATCGTCGTCGCCTCCGAGGTCATGGCCATCTTCTGCCTGGCCACCGGCCTGGCCGACCTGAAGGAACGCCTGGGCAACATCGTCGTTGCCAGCACACGCGAGCGCCAGCCGGTGCGTGCGCGCGACCTGAAGGTGCATGGCGCGATGGCCGTGCTGCTGAAGGACGCGCTGCAGCCCAACCTCGTGCAGACGCTGGAGAACAACCCGGCCATCCTGCACGGCGGGCCTTTTGCCAACATCGCCCATGGCTGCAACTCGGTGCTGGCGACGAAGACGGCGCTGAAGCTGGCCGACTACGTGGTCACCGAAGCCGGCTTCGGCGCCGACCTGGGTGCCGAGAAGTTCGTCGACATCAAGTGCCGCAAAAGCGGGCTGCGGCCGTCGGCAGCCGTCGTCGTGGCCACGGTGCGGGCGCTGAAAATGCACGGTGGCGCCGACCTGAAAGCGCTGAACACCGAAGATCTGCAGGCGCTGGACCATGGCCTGGCCAACCTGGAGCGCCATGTGCAGAACGTGACCCAGCGCTACGGGCTGCACTGCGTGGTCGCCGTCAACCACTTCGCCGCCGACACCGAGGCCGAACACCGGCTGCTGCGTGAACGTGTGGCGCGGCTGGGTGTGCCTGTGCACACGGCGCGGCACTGGGCGGAAGGTGGCGCCGGCGCCGAAGACCTGGCACACGAGGTGGTGCAGCTGTGCCGCCAGCCCAGCGGCTTCCGCTTCGTCTACGAAGAGGCCGACACGCTGTGGGAGAAGATGCGCAAGATCGCCACCGAGGTCTACGGCGCCGAGGACATCGACGCGCCGCCGGCCGTGCGTGAACGCATCCGCGAACTGCAGCTGGCCGGTTACGGCCACTACCCGGTCTGCGTCGCGAAGACGCAGTACAGCTTTTCCACCGACCCGCAGCGCCGCGGCGCGCCGGTGGGCCATGTCGTCGACATCCGCGAGGTGCGGCTGGCCGCCGGCGCCGAGTTCGTCGTCATGGTCTGCGGCGACATCATGACGATGCCTGGGTTACCCAAAACACCGTCGGCCGAAGTCATCGACCTCGACGACGAAGGGCGTGTCGTCGGCCTGTTCTGAGCGAGCCGATGGCGAACAACGAACGCCTGTACAAGATCGAGCGCCTGATCCGCACGCGTGGCCACGTCAGCTTCCAGGCGCTGCTGGACGAGCTGGAGGTGTCGCGGGCGACGCTGAAGCGCGACCTCGAGTTTCTGCGCAGCCGCCTCGGCGCGCCGATCGAGTACGACCGCTTCCTCAACGCCTACCGCTTCGGCGAAGACAGCCGCCAGGCGCGCCACGAACTGCCCGGCCTGTGGTTCGATGAACGTGAGCTGTATTCGCTGCTGATGGCCCACCAGCTGCTCAGCGGCCTGGACGCCGACGGCACACTGAGCCGGCATCTGCAGCCGCTGCTGGAGCGCATCCACGAACTGCTGGGCAGCGCCGACGACGCCACGCTGATGCAGCGTGTGAAGATCATCAGCGCCGCACGTCGCCCGGTGCCCAGCCGCTTCTTCGAACTGGTGGCCGAAGCCTTGCTGCGCCGGCGCCGGCTGCACCTGCGCTACCTCACACGTGGCCGTGGCGAGGTCGGCGAGCGCGACGTCTCGCCGCAGCGCCTGGTGCACCACCGCAACACCTGGTACCTGGACGCCTGGTGCCACCGTGTCGACGGCCTGCGGCGTTTTGCGCTGGACGCCATCGAGGCCGCTGCGCCGCTGGAGCAGGCCGCGCTGGACCTGCCGATGGACCGGGTGCAGGCCGAGATGGACAGCGGCTACGGCATTTATGCCGGTGGCCGCCGGCAGTGGGCGACCCTGGTCTTCGCGGCCCAGGCCGCCGCCTGGATCAGCCGCGAGGAATGGCATGCCGAACAACAGGGCCGCTGGCTGGACGACGGCCGCTACGAACTGCGCCTGCCCTATGTCGACGACACCGAACTGGTGATGGACCTGCTGCGCCAGGGTGATGAGGTCGAGGTCGTGGCGCCGGCTTCGCTGCGCGACAAACTGGCGACGAAGCTGCGCCGGGCTGCCGAACGCTACAGCAGCGCCTAACATCGCCCCATGGCCATCTCGCTCCAGATCAACGGCAAGCCGCAGCAGCTGGACCTCGAACCCGAGATGCCGCTGCTGTGGGTGCTGCGCGACGAACTCGGCCTCACCGGCACGAAGTTCGGCTGCGGCGTCGCGGCCTGTGGTGCCTGCACGGTGCTGCTCGACGGTGCTGCGGTGCGGTCCTGCATGCTGCCGCTGGCGGCGGCCGCCGGCAAGGACCTGCGCACCATCGAAGGTCCGCCCGACGCCCGGGTGGCGGCGCTGCAGGCCGCCTGGCTGCGCCACCAGGTGCCGCAATGCGGCTACTGCCAGAGCGGCATGATCCTGGCCGCCGCCGCCTTGATGCGTGACAAGCCCGCGCCCAACGACGCCGACATCGACGCCGCCATCACCAACCTCTGCCGCTGTGGCACCTACCAGCGGGTGCGCGCCGCCATCCACGATGCGGCGCGGGCGCTGCAGGCGGGCGGCAAGCCATGAGCCTCACACGCCGCCACCTGCTGGTGGCCGGTGCACTGGCCGGCGGCGGCCTGCTGGTCGGC
>JBASTF010000133.1:0-2223 GCA_049274755.1 Rubrivivax sp.
TGCTGGCGCAGCGGCAGAAGCGCATCCCGCTGGGCTTCATGGGCGACGGCCGCGACACCGCCGCGGCCGTCGCCTACCTGGCCAGCGACGATGCACGCTTCGTCACCGGCACCGAGATCGTCGTCGACGGCGGCATGACGGCACGCTGCGACTGAACAGCACAACAACATCCCGGAGACACCCACCATGGCCCTTCCCTCCCGCCGCCTGCTGCTGGCGCTGGCCTTGTGCAGCGCCGCCGCTGCCGGCTTCGCGCAGGGGCCGGCGAAGCCGCTGCGCATCGTCGTGTCGTTCCCGCCCGGCGGGCCGGTGGACTTCGTCGCCCGCGCCCTGGGCGAACAGCTCGGCAAGGAGCTGAACACCACGGTGCTGATCGACAACAAGGCCGGCGCCAACGGCGCCATCGGCGCCGGCGAGGTGCTGCGCTCGCCACCCGATGGCAGCACGCTGTGGATCACCAGCGTCGGCGCTGCCGCGGTGAACCCGGCGCTGTACGACAAGCTGCCCTACGACATGCAGCGCGACTTCGCGCCGGTGTCCCTGGTGGTCAACAATGTCGAGCTGCTGGTCGTGCACCCGGGCAACCCGGCCGACGGCGCCGCGGCCTTCGTCGCCGCCGCCAAACGCGGCGGCAAGGAGCCGGCGACGCTGGCCTCGTCGGGCATCGGCAGCATCCCGCACCTGGCGCTGGAACAGCTGAACGACGCCACCGGCGCGAACTTCACGCACATTCCGTACAAGGGCGCGGCGCCGGCCATCACCGACGTGATGGGTGGCCAGGTCTCTGGCTTTTTCGGTGACATCCCAGGCCTCATCGGCCATGTCAAAAGCGGCAAGCTGAAGCCGCTGGGCATTGCGGCCAGCAGCCGCCACCCGGCGCTTCCCGAGGTGAAGACGCTGGCCGAACAAGGCATTGCCGGCGTCGACACCAACAACTGGTATGCGCTGTTTGCGCCGGCCAAAACACCGCCGGCCACGCTGGAGCAGATCAACCAGGCCGTGAAACGTGCGCTGACGGCACCGGCCTTGCGCGACAAGCTGCTGGCCAGCGGCGCCGACCCCGCACCGTCGACGCCGCAGGCCCTGGCCACGCTGCTGAAGCAGGACACGGACAAGTGGGCCAGGCTGATCCGCGACAAGAAGATCAAGGCCGAATGAAGCCGCGTGTGCCCTTGGTCGAGCCCGGCACCCGGCCGGAGCTCGCCGCCATCGAACAAGACATCCTGGCCCAGCGCGGCCGCATCTCGCCGCTGTACCAGGTGCTGCTGAACAGCGCGCCGATTGCTGCCGGCTGGGAACGCCTGCTGACCGCCGTGCGCCGCCAGACCCGGGTGCCGGCCGACCTGCGCGAGCTGATGATCCTGCGCGTGGCCGTGCTGAACGGCGCATCGTTCGAGTTCGAGGCCCATGCACCGATCGCCGCGGCCGCCAGCGTCAGCGCCGACAAGCTGGCCGCCGTGGCGCAGCAGCCGCTGCCGCGCGAGGCCTTCAACGCCCACGAAGCCCTGCTGCTGGAACTGACGGAACACATGACGCGCGACATCACCGTGCCCGATGCGCTGATGGCCCAGCTGCAGTCGCAATACGACGCCGGCCTGGTGGTCGAGATCGTCGCCACAGTGGCGGCCTACAACATGGTGTCGCGGCTGCTCGTGGCGCTGAAGGTGGAACACTGATGCAAGCCGGCGACACCCTGGGCCTGACCCGTGCCGACCTGCCCGGCGCACAACGTTTCCGCAGCCGCGACAGCGGCCTCTGCTACAGCTTCCAGCCTGCCGGTGCCGGCATGCTGCAGCTGCATTGCACGCTGGTGCTGGCCGGCGAAGCTGCCGGCCAGCCCGCGCCCTGGCGCTACATCGTCGAGACCGACGTGCTGCCCGAGTTCGAGGCCGAGTTCAACGCCTGGTACGACGACGAGCACCTGGCCGGCCTGGCCGCCGTGCCGGGCACGGTGATGGCGGCACGCTGCCTGGTGGACAGCGAGGACGGCAGCCCGCGCTACCTGGCCTGCTACGACCTGGCCGCGCTGGAGACCTTCAACAGCCCAGCCTGGCTGCTGGTGCGCGGCACGCCGTGGAGTTCACGCGTCCGCCCGGCCTTCCGCAACACACGCCGCACGATGTTCGAGCGGCTCTAGGCCGTTGGGCTGCAGCGCCGCGCGTTGGCCGCGATGGCGTCGGCGAAGCGCACCAGCAACTGCTGCGGCAGGTCGTGGCCCATGCC
>JBASTF010000134.1:0-2315 GCA_049274755.1 Rubrivivax sp.
AAAAACTGTTTCTGGACCTTGGTCATGCCGACGATGGAGAGCACAAAGAGGATGATGGTGACGCCGATCACCAGCCAGCGCCGGCCAACGCACCAGCTGACCAGCCGGCGAAAGCGGGTGTAGAACGGCGTGCCATAGACGTCGTGGTCTTCGCCATGGCCCGGGCCGTTCAGGCCGAGTTTGTTGGCTAGTCGGGCGAGGCCGGGCAGGCGCTGGGCAAGGCGGCTGGTCTGGCGCGCGGCGTGCGGATTGGGTAGCAGCTTGTAGCCGAGCCAGGGAATGGCGATGACGGCGGCCAGCCAGGAAATGAGCAGGGCAACGGCATTGATCTGGAAGAAGGCGAAGGCATATTCGCCGGTCGATGACTTGGCCAGTGCGATGGGAATGAAGCCGGCAACGGTGACCAGCGTCCCCGACAGCATCGGGCCGGCTGTGCTGCTGTAGGCGAAGGAGGCGGCGCGGGTGCGCTCCCAGCCCTGTTCCATCTTCACCCACATCATTTCGACGGCAATGATCGCGTCGTCGACGAGCAGGCCGAGGGCCAGCACCAGCGCGCCGAGCGACACCTTGTGCAGGCCGACGTTGAACAGATTCATGGCGAGGAAAGTGGCGGCCAGGACGAGCGGGATGAAGTGGCCCCCTCAGTCAAGACAGTAATGCCGTCAGTTTAAGCTGCACATTCGACTTCACTCGCAGCTGGACGGCGCTGCCCCGGTGTTGCTTCTGCTCTGGTTGTTGCTCTTGCTTCTGATCTTGTCTTTGCGGTGGAGGAATCCCCTGTGGAGCGTAGCGGAACAGGGGTTTCCTCCACCGCGCCGGCGAATTTATCGACGATCATCGCGCCGCCACCGATAGCGCTTCGATACACGACATCGGGCGTCTGCTGCCCCAGCGACTGGTGCGGACGCTCGCCGTTGTAGAAGGCAAAGTATTCCGTCAGGCCGACCAACAACTCGCCCATCGAGGCGTAGCCCTTCAAATACACGTCCTCGTGCTTGACGCTGCGCCACAGCCGCTCGACGAAGATGTTGTCGAACGCTCGCCCCCGGCCATCCATGCTGATGACCACGCCTTCCCGTTTCAGCACATCGGTGAAGGCTGCGCTGGTGAACTGCGAGCCTTGGTCGCTGTTGAAGATTTCCGGCGTGCCGTGATGGCGCAAGGCGTCCTCCAGGCAATCGACGCAGAACACCGCTTCCATGCTGTTGCTGATCCGCCAGCTGAGTACCCGCCGCGAGTACCAGTCGATGATCGCCACCAGGTAGGCGAAGCCGCGTGGCAGCCGGATATACGTGATGTCGGTGCTCCAAACCTGATTCGGCCGGACCACCGGCACGCCGCGCAGCAGGTAGGGATAGACCTTGTGCGCCGGGTGCGGACGGCTGGTGTTGGGGCCTGGCGCCATCCCCGCCAGCCCCATCTGGCGCATCAGGCGTCGTACCCGCTTGCGATTGACAGGGTGACCCGTCTCCTTGAGAAAGACCACCATCTTGCGGCTGCCGTAAAACGGGTGTCGCGTGTACTCTTCATCGATCAGGCGGCTGAGCAGCAGATCGCTTTCATCGACCGGCCTGGCTTTTTGCTGCGCATAGACCGTGGCACGGGAGACGCTGGCCAGCACGCATTGCCGGACAACGGCCACCGCATCCCCTGCGTCGATCCACCCGCGCCGGATCACGGCAGGTTGATCCCGGACTTTTTTTTGAGCCAGTCGAGTTCCATCTTCAACTTGCCGATCTCGCTGTAGAGAAGCTCTGGCTCGCGGTGCGCGGCCAGCGGTTTCGGGCCGCGCTTGCCTTCAAACAGCGTGCTCGCTTGTGCCTGGATTTCCTTCTTCCACTGCCCAACCTGTACCGGATGAACGCCGTACTCCTGGCCAATCTCATTGATCGTCTTCACCCCGCGCAACGCTTCCAGACCCACCTTGGCCTTGAATTCGGGGCTGTGATACTTCCGCTTCTTCACGTCGCTCATTACGGCTCGTTCCTTATGACAGCGCGCAGCTTAAACCGCTGTCTTGAAAACGGGGGCCACTATAAACAGCCTCCAAAAGTACCTCAATGTTCTTGAGAAAATAGAGATTTTGGAACGTTGCCCTTTGCGGCCATTTGCGAATACGGGAAGAAGGTCAATCCGCTGGCGTCTCGCTGTTGATATCGGCCCCAAAGCACCAGTTTGGCTGCCGAATAAGCACATGGTCTACGATCTGAACTCAAATACTGAATATTTGATTGGTGATAGCGGGAGCCTCGTTCGCTTTGGCCTACAGGCATTACGCAAGCAGATTGACGACGCATTGTTTCAGCCCCCAGATG
>JBASTF010000135.1:0-2204 GCA_049274755.1 Rubrivivax sp.
CCACCGCGGTTGCCGCCTCGGCCGCGGCCAGTGCAGCCTCGGCCAGTTCACGCAGCATCGGCACCAGGGCGGCGTCGGCCGCACGTTCGTCCCAGCGCAATTTCAGGATGCCACGCACCTCGCGCAGAGCACCCGCGCAGGCCAGCCGCAGTTCACGCGCCGCACGTTCGACGCCAGCCTGCAGCTCGGCCCAGGGCTGCAGGCCACGGGCCTGCGCCAAGCCGGCGGCCAGCAGGTCACGGCCCAGTTCCAGCGCCTGCGCCGTGCCCAGCGTGGTGCCGAGGAACTGCACACCGGCCTCGACCAGCTGGTGGGCCTCGTCGAAGACCGCGGCATCCACCGTCGGCAGCAGTTCGGCGACGCCGCTGTCGCGCAGCGCCATGTCGGCGAAGAACAGATGGTGGTTCACCACCACCAGATCGGCGGCCATCGCTTCGCGCCGGGCCTGCATCACGTGGCAGCTGCGGTACTCGGCGCACTCGCTGCCCAGGCAGTTGTCGCGGGTGGAGGTGACCAGCGGAATCACCGGGCTGCGGTCGTCCAGGCCTTCGATCTCGGCCAGGTCGCCGCTTTTCGTGGCCTGGGCCCAGGCTTCGACCCGGGCCAGCGCACGCACGGCAAAACGGTCGGGCAGCTGGGCCTCGTGGCGCGCCTGCTGCAGCCGCCAGCGGCACAGGTAGCTGGCACGGCCCTTCAGCAGCGCCATCTGCACCGGCAGTGCCAGCGCCCGGGCCAGCCGCGGCAGGTCGCGCAGGAACAGCTGGTCCTGCAGGCTCTTGGTCGCCGTGCTCACCAGCGCACGCCGGCCCGACAGCAGCAGCGGCACCAGGTACGCAAAGGTCTTGCCGACGCCGGTGCCGGCTTCGGCAACGAGGGCGCTGCGCTGTTCGACGGCCTCGGCCACGGCCAGCGCCAGCCTGTCCTGCGCTTCGCGCGGCAGGAAACCGGGTTCGTGCTGGGCCAGCGGGCCGTCGACGGCGAAGGCGCGGGCCACGTCCTGGGCGAGGCTCAAGCGGGTTCCGGGGGCTCGAGCTGCTGTTCCAGGCGTGCGATCTGGTCCCGCAGCAGCAGGCGGCGCTTCTTCAGCCGGCGCAGCGTCAACTCGTCGCCCGGGCGGTCGAGCGCATTGCGGTCGATCAGGCCGTCGAGATCGGCGTGTTCCATCCGCAACTCGATCAGGCGTCGCTGCGGGGAATGCAGGTTCTCGTCCATGGATCCACGCATGACATCAGGTGCCGGAGTTTATAGTCCCCCGCATGGCCACCAGCACCCTGCCCACCTTCCGTCTGACGGCTGCCACCGGCCTGCACCGCGGCGACCGCGCCTACCAGCAGGACCAGGTCGAGATCATCACGCACGAACGTGTGACGGGCTGCGCCTTCGGCATCGTCGCCGACGGCATGGGCGGCAAGAGCGGGGGCCGCAAGGCCGCCGACCAGGTGCTGCTCACCGGCCACCAGATCTTCGACCGCTTCGTGCCGCTGAAGGACGACGCCGCCGAACTGCTGCGCCAGCTGGTGATGGAGTCGCACCTGATGATCAAGCTGACGGCCATCACCGCCGAGGAAGAGCCGCACAGCACGGTGGCCGCCTTCGTGCTGCAGCCCGACCTGCAGTGCGACGTGGTGCATGCCGGCGACTCGCGGGTCTACCACTTCCGCGGCGCCGAGATGGTGAAGCGCACGATCGACCATTCGTTTGTGCAGCGCCTCATCGACGAAGGCAAGATCAGCGAAGAAGCGGCGAACACCCATCCGCAATCCAACCTGCTGACCGGCTGCCTGGGCACACACGCCGACCCGCCGGTGGCACTGTGGCACATCGACAAGCTGGAACCCGGCGACACGCTGATGGCCTGCAGCGACGGCCTCTGGCACTACTTCACCGCCAAGGAACTGGGCGCCATCGTGCATGCGCTGCCGCCGCGCGAAGCCAGCGAGATGCTGGTCAGCAAGGCGCGCCAGCGCGCCCGTGGCGGCGGCGACAACCTGTCGCTGGCGATGGTGCGCATCGACGCGCTGAAATAAGCCGCGGCCTCAGGGCCTGCTTGCAGCACCGGGCACCGGCAGCGGTGCCGACTTGCGGCTGTCGGCCTTGCGTTCGGCCTGCTTGGCGGCGATGCGCGCCCGGTCGTCGGCCGCAGCCTGGCGGCGGAGTTCGGCAGCCGACGCGCGGCGTGCGGCGTCTTCGGCTTCCTGCATGTC
>JBASTF010000136.1:0-1704 GCA_049274755.1 Rubrivivax sp.
CTGCAGGTGCGGGCCGGCGAGATCGTCGGCGTCGCCGGTGTCTCGGGCAACGGCCAGCGCGAGATGATGGAAGCCCTGGTCGGCCAGCGTGCGGCCGACGGTGGCGAGGTGCGCGTGGCCGGCGAACGCTTCCATGCGACCCGGGCGCAGAACCGCCGGCTGCAGGTGCGCAGCCTGCCCGAGGAGCCGCTGCGCAACGCCTGTGTCGGTGAACTCAGCGTCGGCCACAACATGGGGCTGCGGGTCTTCGACCAGAAACCCGCGGCCCGCGGCGGCTGGCTGCGCTGGACCGTGCTGCGTGAACGTGCACGTGCGCTGATCGCCGAGTACGGCGTGAAGACGCAGGGCGAGGGCGCACAGATCCGCTCGCTGTCGGGCGGCAACGTGCAGCGTGCCGTGCTGGCGCGGGAACTGTCCGAGCCGGCGCAGCTGCTGCTGGTGTCCAACCCGGTGTTCGGCCTGGACTTCGCCGCGGTGGCCGAGATCCACGGCCGGCTGCTGGCGGCACGCAACCGCGGCGCCGCGGTGCTGCTGGTCAGCGAAGACCTGGACGAACTGCTGAAGCTCGCCGACCGGCTGGTGGTGATGAGCGAGGGCCGCGTCGTCTACGAATGCCCGGCAGCCGGCGCCGACCGGCACACGCTGGGGGCGCACATGGGTGGTCACGGCCACGGCAGCCACGAAGCGCAGGCAGCATGACGATGATCGCCGTCGCCGCCCAACCCTTTGTCTACCCGCTGGCCCCCGAGGGCCGCACGGCCCTGGTCGTCATCGACATGCAGCGCGACTTCGTCGAACCAGGAGGCTTCGGTGCCAGCCTGGGCAACGACGTGACACGCTTGCACAGCGCCATTGCACCGATCGCCGCATTGCTGGCGGCCTGGCGCACACGCGGCTGGCCGGTGCTGCACACGAAGGAATGCCACCGGCCCGACCTGTCGGACTGCCCGCCGGCCAAACGCGAACGTGGCGAGCCCACGCTGCGCATCGGCGACCCGGGGCCGATGGGGCGGCTGCTGGTCGCCGGCGAACCCGGCGCCGACATCATCCCGGCGCTGGCGCCGGTGGCTGGCGAATGGGTCATCGACAAACCCGGCAAAGGCATGTTCTGGGCCACCGGGCTGCACGAACGGCTGCAGGCCGCCGGCATCACGCATCTGGTGTTCACCGGCGTGACCACGGAGGTCTGCGTGCAGACTTCGATGCGCGAAGCCAATGACCGCGGCTACACCTGCTTGATCGTCGAAGACGCGACCGAGAGTTACTTCCCCGAGTTCAAGGCTGCGGCCCTGGCCATGCTGGTGGCCCAGGGCGCCATCGTCGGCTGGAAGACGCCGTCGGCCCACCTGCTCCGGGCCATGGCCTGAGGGCGGCGGCCCAGCGCGGCGGCGAGTTCGCCCTCCTGCGCCTCGGCCACGACGGCAGCGATGTCCTGCCGCAGCGGGTCTGCACAACGTGCATTGCCTTGTTGCATCGCGGTCTCCAAGGGGTGGGACACGCTGGTCCCGATGCGTCCACTCTAGGCGGCGCCGTCCGCCACGACCGTCAGCGCAGGGCGGCATCGGCTGTAGGACGTGGACGACGCGGCGGCACGGTGTCGTCCGCTGCCACCGCACAACGGCCCGCCGCAGACTGCAGCCATGCGTGTGCCGACCAAGTCCTCCCCTCCCTGGCGCCGCCGTGTGGCGCTGGCGGCCTTGCTGA
>JBASTF010000137.1:0-6622 GCA_049274755.1 Rubrivivax sp.
GCGCCACATCGGCCTCTACGGCTACCGTGCCGGCTTCCTGCGCCGCTTCCCGCAGCTGCCGCCGGCGCCGCTGGAACGCAGCGAAGCGCTGGAGCAGTTGCGCGTGCTGTGGCATGGCGAACGCATCGCCGTGCACGTGACGCCGCGGGCGCCGGGCGCCGGTGTCGACACCCCTGCCGACCTGGAGCGCGTGCGCGCCCTGTACCGCTGAAACACCCGGCGGCGGCGTCAGGGCCGTGCAGGGTGGCACGTGATAATCTCGACCGGAGACACCCCGGCGCGCAACACGCCGGTGGCCGCAGCATCACAACGAAGTTTTCGAGGAAGCCGATGAGACTGATCCTGTTGGGGGCGCCTGGCGCCGGCAAGGGCACGCAGGCCGCCTTCATCTGCCGCAAGTACGGCATCCCGCAGATCTCCACCGGGGACATGCTGCGTGCTGCCGTGAAGGCGGGCACGCCGCTGGGCGTGGCAGCGAAGAAGGTCATGGACGCCGGTGGCCTGGTCAGCGACGACCTCATCATCGACCTCGTCAAGGAACGCATCGCGCAGCCCGACTGCGCCGCCGGTTTCCTGTTCGACGGTTTCCCGCGCACCATCCCGCAGGCCGACGCGATGAAGGCTGCCGGCGTCAAGCTCGACGTGGTGCTGGAGATCGACGTGCCCGACGCCGCCATCATCGAACGCATGAGCGGCCGGCTGTTCCACGTCGCATCGGGCCGCAGCTACCACACGACCTTCAACCCGCCGAAGGTGGCCGGGTTGGACGACACCACCGGCGAAGCGCTGATCCAGCGCGACGACGACAAGGAAGCCACGGTGCGCAAGCGCCTGGATGTCTACCAGGCGCAGACGCGCCCGCTGGTCGACTACTACTCGGCCTGGGCCGCCACCGGCGACGCCCAGGCGCCACGTTACCGCCGCATCAGTGGCACCGGCACGGTCGACGAGATCACCGCACGCGCGCTGGCTGCGCTGCAGGCCTGAGGAGTGGCCGCACCATGGACATCGCAGGCAAGGTTTTCATCGTCACCGGCGGCGCCTCGGGACTGGGTGAAGGCACGGCACGCATGCTGGCCGCCAACGGCGGCAAGGTTGTCGTCGCCGACCTGCAGGCCGAACGCGGCGAAGCCGTCGCCAAGGAGATCGGCGGCGTCTTCGTGAAGTGCGACGTCAGCCAGGAAGCCGACGGCCAGGCCGCCGTGGCGGCTGCGCTGGCATTGGGCAAGCTGGTCGGCCTGGTCAACTGCGCCGGCATCGCGCCGGCCGTGAAAACCGTCGGCAAGGACGGTGCCCACCCGCTGGCGGCCTTCAGCAAGACCATCACCGTCAACCTGATCGGCAGCTTCAACATGATCCGCCTCGCCGCCGAGGCGATGGCAAAGAACCAGCCCGAGGCCACCGGCGAGCGCGGCGTGCTGATCAGCACCGCCAGCGTCGCCGCCTACGATGGCCAGATCGGCCAGGCGGCCTATTCGGCGAGCAAGGGCGGCGTCGTCGGCATGACGCTGCCGATCGCCCGCGACCTGGCACGCAACGGCATCCGCAACATGACCATCGCCCCCGGCATCTTCGGCACGCCGATGCTGTTCGGCATGCCGCAGGAGGTGCAGGACGCGCTGGCCGCCAGCGTGCCCTTCCCCAGCCGCCTGGGCACGCCGCAGGACTATGCCAAGCTGGCCAGGCACATCATCGAAAACGACATGCTGAACGGCGAGGTGATCCGCCTCGACGGCGCGATCCGGCTGGCGCCGAAGTGAGGCGCCGACGGCGGCTGCACGTCAGCCGTCGTAACCACCGGCGCTGCCGCTGTTGAAGGCGTTCAGCGCCGCGCTCAGCGCCGTGATCATGCGGCGCTCGTCGGCATTCAGCCCCGGATGCCAGGTGTCGAAGATCATCACGACACGGATCTGGTCGCTGCCGTTCCAGGCCTCGTGTTCGATGGTGTCGTCGAACACCCAGGCCCTGCCTTCGACCCATTCGCGCAGCGTGTTGCCGACGCGGTAGTTGCAGCCCGGCGGAATGACCAGCGGCAGGTGCACCAGCAGCCTGGCATTGCTGGCGCCGACATGGGCCGGAATGCGGGTCTTGGGCTTCAGCACCGAAAACAGCGCCACCGGCGTGCGGCCGGGCTGGTCGGGCGCCGGCACGTTGTCGCGCCACAAGGCCATCGTGCGCGGGCAGCGCTCGGCATTGCCGGCCATCGGCTGGCCGTCCTTGACGAGGTGGATGGCGCTCCAGCGCGACGAGTGGTTCAGCTCGGCCCACTGCGCCACCGGCTGGTCGGGCGCGTACTGGATGTAGGGCTCGAGCCCGCGGTCGCTGCGCAGCACTGCCAGGCACTCGTCGCGGATGGCTTCGGTGCCGGCTTCGATGGCATCCAGCCAAGGAAACAGCGCACGGTCGAAAAACTCGACGGGTGCCAGCTGCGGCACGAAGTAGCGCATCGGCTGCGCATCGTGGCGGCGCTTGCGGCCGACCAGGATGTCCAGCGAGAGCTGGAAACGCTGCAATGCCGCGGCATCGCAGTCCTGCAGGTGCGGTGCCAGGTACCGGTCCAGAAACTCGGCAAAAGCCTGCTGGTGGCGGTCGTGGAACTGGCGTGCGTGTTCGACGGCAGGCCGAAGTCCAGGCGTCAGGCGCTCCAGCGGCGGCGCGACGGTGGACGCCGCGCCATAGGCGCTGGCGGCTTCGTGCTGGCGGCCCTGGCGTTCGTAGAGCTGGCCCCGCAGCAGCAAGGCGAGCAGGTCGTAGGGGTCGGCGGTCAGCGCGCGGCGCAGTGCCTCCTCCTCGGCGTTGGTGTCGCCCAGGCGCTGCTGCGCCATCGCCAGGTTGATCCACTGGTGCGGGTCGCGCCCATCGAGTTCGGCCACACGCCGGAACGCTCGGCAGGCACCTGCGACATCTCCCTGATGGAGCGCGAACTGACCGACATGCGTCAGTGCACGTGTGTGGTCAGGAGCGATCTGCAGCAGTTGCTGCCAGGTCTGCACGGCTTGCTGCACCTGACCACCTTGCATGGCAGCCAGGGCCTGCTGCTCGAGGCGGACAGTGTCATCTGCAGCAGATGTGGTCGAGGCACTCAGAGTCATGTCAGAGACTAGCAGAGTGCATGCCAGAGACGACATCAGGGCAGACGCTCATCCAGCCCTGCTGCACGCACGGCGCAGCATCGGAACGAGGCCATGCGGCCAGGCGACAAACAAAAAAGCCCCGTGGCCAGTGGCCACGGGGCTTTGCACGGTCGGCGGCAGTGCGGGATGCCCGCCGCGCCGCGCGCGCGTCAGAACGACGCTGTCAGATTCACGCTGATCTTGCGGCCCAGCGCGTCGTACACCACCGGGTAGGTGTTGCCGTTGCCGAACGGGGCGCCGACCACGGCCAGCGGCGGATCCTTGTCGAACAGATTGTTCACCGCCACGCGTGCGATGAGGTTCTTCGTCACGTTGTACGACGCCGCGATGTCGAAGTAGTTCTGCGCCTTCAGCTTCGCCTGTGCACTGGCGTTCGCGCGGGCGGCATCGACCTGGGCGGCGGTGCCGGAGGGCTTGAGCTGCGAGTAGTCGCTGGTGATCTCGTCCGACACGGCACCGAAGTAGCGCCAGGTCAGCGAGAGGGCGACATCCCACGGCGAGGTCCAGGTCGTGCGCAGCTTGTGGCGCCACTTCGGCGATGGCGTACCGCAGGTCGAACCGTACAAGCCGGAGCAGTCATACGCCGCTTCGCCCGGCAGTTCCGTGATCTCGTACTTGCGCAGCATCGTGCCCAGCAGCGAGAAGTCGAGCTGGCCGGCGCCCTCGAGCTTCAGCCGGTAGTCGGTGCCGATGTCCACGCCCTGCGTCTTCAAGGCAGCCAGGTTGGCATTCGTCGCCTGGATGCTCGAGCCGCCCAGCCACAGTGTCCCCAGCGGGTCGCGGTTGATCTTGCCGCAATACACCGCAGCACCGGTCGTCAGGCACTTCGACAACGTGGTCGTCGGCGACGCAGTCGAAATGACATCGTCGACCTTGATGTTGAAGTAGTCGACCGTGACCGTCAGATCGCGGATCGGCTGCAACACCACACCCAGCGTCAGGCTGCTCGAGGTTTCCGGCTTCAGCGCCGGGTTGCCACCGAACAAGGCGTTGTACTGACCTGCCGGGTTGTCCTGGATACGGCCATACTGGGCCGGCGTGACACCGGTGTTCTGGCACTGCGCCAGCGTCGCCGTCGGAGCGGTGCCGGCACAGGGGTCGCTGGCCGCGTTGTACAGACCCACCGCCTGCGCCGAGTACAGCTCGATGATGTTGGCCGCACGGATCGCACGCTGCAGGCTCGTGCGCAGCTTGGCTTCCTTGACCGGCGCGTACTCCAGCCCCAGGCCCCAGGTGTTGGTTTTCTGGTTGTTGCTGTAGTTCGAGTTGCGATATGTCGCCGTCACGTTCAGCAGCTCGGCGAACGGCAGCTTCTCCAGCACCGGCACACGCAATTCACCGAAGATGTCACGCACCGAGTAACCACCGCCGACGCCGATCGTCGGGCCACCCTGACCAGCCAGATCGCCCGTCGTGAACGCCGCATCGGTGCTCAGGTCCATCTTCTCCTGGCGTTTCTCCACGCCGAAGGCCAGGCCGAGGCCGTTCTTCGCGGTCGGCAGCTTCAGGCCATAGGCACCGAGGTCGACGGATCCGGAAGCGCCCAGCGTGCGGGTCGAGGTGAAGCCCTTCTGGAAGCCCGGCGTCTGCAGGTAACTCAACGCAGCCTGGGACACGCCGCCAATCGCCCAGATGTTGTACGGCACGCAGTTCGGATCGGTGCCATCCAGTGCCGAACGGCAGACCGCAGCACCGGTGGCCGGGTCGGTCACCACATCCAGCGCGCGCTGCGAACGCGTCACCGAGAAGTCGTTCTTGTAGGTTTCCTGGTAGATGACCTTGCCCAGGTTCATGTAGGCGTCGTAGCTCCAGGGCCCGATGTCGCCCTTGACGCCGGTATTGACGCGGAACGAGGTGTGACGGATGTCGTCCTGTCGGCCGCCACCCTCCACATTGCGCCGACCGATCAGAACGGCAGCCGTATCGCCGGCGGCGAGGAAGTTGGTCGGCGCCGGGTTCCCGTTGGCATCGGTCTGCGCCTGATTGGCCTGGTGAAGGCGGTTGCGCCAAGCCGTGGACAACAGCGGGTTGTCGTAGTTGACGGTGTACGTCGGCCCCAGGAACAGGCCGCTGGGAGCGATCTGCGCCACGGTGCGGTCATCGGAGAACGAGACCTCCGAATAGACGCGCGCCATCTCGTTGATGTCGTAGCGGCTGAACATCGACGCCGTGTAGCGATCCGACGGGCGCTGGAAATAGTTCAGCGGGCCGAAGTTGTACACGTCGGCCGATGTCCAGGGGCGGACGCCGCCTGCTGCGTCGGCGGCCGTCGCGCTGGCGCCATCGGCCAACAGGAAGCGGCCGGGATAAGACGTGCTCGAGCCACCGCAGGAGAAACGCGCACCGGCGTTGCCGAGCGAGCAGGCCGAGAAGTCGCGCTCGGACTGAAGGACCGCTGCTTCCTTCTTGTAGCCGACATAGACAACTGCATTGCCCTTGCCGTTGGCGAAATTGCCACCCAGCGTCACGTTGAAGTCGGTCACCTCGCCATCGGAGGTGATGTTGCCGGGCTTGGCGAAGCCGCGTGCATCCAACGCGTAATTGATGTCGCCCTTCTGCTTGTGGTTGTAGAAGCTGTGGTTGAACTGGATCTGGGCGCCCTCGAAGCGGTCGTCCATGATGAAGTTCACCACGCCGGCCACCGCATCCGAGCCGTACACGGCCGAGGCACCGCCGGTCAGCACTTCGACGCGCTTGACCAGCGAGATCGGGATCTGGTTCAAGTCGGCAGCCAGTTCGCGCGGGCTACCGGCCGGCATGCGACGGCCATTGACCAGCACCAGGGTCCGCGAACGCCCCAGGTTGCGCAGGTTCACCGTTGCCGTGCCCGTGGAGCCGTTGGACACTTGGCCACCGTAGTCGGCGAAGACCTGCGGCAGGTTGTTCAGCAGTTGCTCGACCGAGCGCACGCCTTCGACCTTGATCGACTCGGCGCTGATGCTCACGACAGGGGAAGCGGTTTCGGTCTCGAAGGACTTGATCCGCGAGCCCGTGATTTCGACCCGCTCGCTTGCTTGCTGTGCCAGCGCTGGCTGCGAGCCGATGACCAGGCCGCCTCCTAGGGCCGCCAGGACACCTGCGCAAACTTTCGTTCGCTTGAACATGTAATTCACTCCTGTGGTGACAGTTGATCGAAGACCCGGTCTTGGAGCAAGCCGCATGCCCGTCTTGTAAACGAACTGCGTCCCGTCCCCAGAGACTTGTGAACCGATTGTCAAGGCCGCTGTCTTGGGCAGCCCCCCGGGAAAGCCATGACGGTCCCGCCACCGCACCGCAGGGGAGGCGACGCGGCCAAGCCTGTCGCCACCCCTTGCCGCACAGGGCGGAAAGTCAGGGAGCCACGATACATTCAGACATCAACCGAACCATGCCGGCTTTACCGCACCGTGACTGCGGTGTTGGCCTGCAGCAACGAAGGCCGGTCCACCTTCCCGGGTGGAGCCGCAGCGCAGCCACAGCGCCGTCGGCCCTGGCAGCGTCAGCAAGAC
>JBASTF010000138.1:0-1612 GCA_049274755.1 Rubrivivax sp.
GTAGAACGGGCCGCCCTTGTCACCAAGGTTCCGGAAGCTGAGCAGCTTCATCGAGTGGCACGACGAGCAGACTTCCCGGTAGACCTTGTAGCCGCGTTGCAGCTGGGCCTGATCGAACTTGCCGAACGGGCCTTCGAACGACCATTGGACGTACTTGGGCGGCAGCGGGTGACCGGCGGCGAGCGCCTGGCCGGCGAAGGCCAGACCCGCGACGGCTGCGATGATGGAGAGTTTGCGCAGCATCGGGATCAGCCCTTCTTCTCGGTCAGCGCCGGCGAAGCGATCGATTCCGGCACGGGCAGCGGCTTTTCCTTCAGGCCCAGGATCGGGAGGATCACCAGGAAGAAGGCGAAGTAGTAGAGCGACGCGAAGCGGCTGAGCCAGACGAAGCTGTTCAGGTCGGCGTCGATCAGCTTGAAGGTGGTCAGGTGCGGGATGACCTTGTCGTCCGGCAGCTTGGCGCCGCAGAGGCCCAGGATGCAGCACGCCACGACGAAGATCACGAAGTAGACCTTCGCGGTCGGGCGATAGCGCATCGAGCGCACCTTCGACGTGTCCAGCCAAGGCAGCGCGAACAGGCAGGCGATAGCGCCGAACATGGCCAGCACGCCCATCAGCTTGTCCGGCACGGCGCGCAGGATCGCGTAGAACGGCAGGAAGTACCATTCCGGAACGATGTGCGACGGCGTCACCAGCGGGTTGGCCTCGATATAGTTGTCGGCGTGGCCCAGGGCGTTCGGCATGTAGAAGACGAAGAAGGCGAAGAGGATCAGGAAGACGCTCATCGCAAAGCCGTCCTTCACCGTCGCGTACGGCGTGAAGGGGACCGTGTCGGCCTTCGACTTGGGGTCGACGCCGGTCGGGTTGTTCTGGCCAACCACGTGCAGCGCCCAGATGTGCAGGATCACGACGCCCGCGATCATGAAGGGCAGCAGGTAGTGCAGCGAGAAGAAGCGGTTCAGCGTGGCGTTGTCGACCGCGAAGCCGCCCCACAGCCAGGTGGTGATGCTTTCGCCGACGATCGGCAGGGCGCCGAACAGGTTGGTGATCACGACGGCGCCGTGGAAGGACATCTGACCCCAGGGCAGCACGTAGCCCATGAAGGCGGTGGCCATCATCAGCAGGTAGATCACGCAGCCCAGCAGCCACAGCACTTCACGCGGGGCCTTGTAGGACCCGTAGTAGAGGCCGCGCATCATGTGGATGTAGACGGCGATGAAGAACATCGACGCGCCGTTGGCGTGCATGTAGCGGATGAGCCAGCCGTAGTTCACGTCGCGCATGATGTGCTCGACGGAGGCGAAGGCGTGGTCGGCGCTCGGGGTGTAGTGCATCACCAGGATGATGCCGGTGATCAGCTGCGAGGCCAGGCACAGCGACAGGATGCCGCCGAAGGTCCACCAGTAGTTCAGGTTCCGCGGCGTGGGATAGTCGACGAAGGAGTCGTAGCCCAGGCGGATAATCGGCAGACGGGCGTCGAGCCAACGCTCGAAACCGGTCTTGGGTTGGTAGGTCGAATGTCCGCTCATCTGGATTAACCGATCTTGACCTTGGTGTCGGACAGGAACTCGTACTCCGGCACCACCAGCTTCAGCGGTGCGGGGCCCTTACG
>JBASTF010000139.1:0-12312 GCA_049274755.1 Rubrivivax sp.
CCCCGAAGCGGCAGCCGCTGCGGCCCCCGCAGCCTCGGCCGCTGCCGAAGCCGCTTCGGCGGCGCCGGCCCCGGTACCCAACAAAGGCGACGTCGCCTGGATGCTGGTCTCCACGCTGCTGGTGATCATGATGTCCATCCCCGGCCTGGCCCTGTTCTACGGCGGCCTGGTGCGCAGCAAGAACATGCTGTCGGTGCTGATGCAGGTGTTCGTCACCTTCTCGCTGATCAGCGTGCTGTGGTTCGTCTACGGCTACAGCCTGGCCTTCACCGAGGGCAACGCTTTCATCGGCGGCTTCGACCGGCTGTTCCTGAAGGGCGTGTTCGACCCGGCGACCGGCGCGTTTGCGATGGGCGCCACGTTCAGCAAGGGCGTGGTCATCCCCGAGATCGTGTTCGTGGTGTTCCAGGCCACGTTTGCGGCCATCACCTGCGGTCTGATCGTCGGCGCCTTCGCCGAGCGCATGAAGTTCAGCGCCGTGCTGGCCTTCATGGTGCTGTGGTTCACCTTCAGCTACACGCCGGTGGCCCACATGGTCTGGTTCTGGATGGGCCCGGACGCCTACACCGGCAAGGAAGTGGTCGATGGCCTGAACGCCAAGGCCGGCCTGATCTGGCAATGGGGCGCGCTGGACTTCGCCGGCGGCACCGTCGTGCACATCAACGCCGCCGTCGCCGGCCTGGTGGGTGCCTACATGGTCGGCAAGCGTGTCGGCTACGGCAAGGAGTCGATGGCGCCGCACAGCCTGACGCTGACCATGGTCGGTGCCTCGCTGCTGTGGGTGGGCTGGTTCGGTTTCAACGCCGGTTCGGCGCTGGAAGCCGGCAACAGCGCGGCCCTGGCCTTCCTGAACACCTTCTCGGCCACGGCCTGCGCCGTGCTGGCCTGGTGCGCCGGTGAAGCGCTGATGAAGGGCAAGGCCTCGATGCTGGGTGCTGCCTCGGGTGCCGTCGCCGGCCTCGTGGCCATCACGCCGGCCGCCGGCAACGTCGGCATCGTCGGCGCGCTGGTCATCGGTGCCGTCGCCGGCTTCGCCTGCCTGTGGGGTGTCAACGGCCTGAAGAAGATGCTCGGCGCAGACGACTCGCTGGACGTGTTCGGCGTGCACGGCGTCGGCGGCATCGTCGGCGCGCTGCTGACCGGCATCTTCAACAACCAGGCCCTGGGCGGCCCGGGCCTGGTGACCGACTGGGTCACGGCCACGGTGGGCAGCAACGGCGTGTTCGACCAGTTCCTGATCCAGGCCAAGGCCGTGGGCATCACGGTCATCTGGTCGGCGGTTGTGTCGCTGATCGCCTACAAGGTGGTCGACATGACCATCGGCCTGCGGGTGCCGGAAGACGAAGAGCGCGAAGGCCTGGACATCACCGCGCACGGCGAGACGGCCTACAGCAAGTAAAGCCAGGGCAGCGGGTCCGTCCCGCAGTCACGGGGGCGCCTTCGGGCGCCCCTTTTCATTTGGGGCGCCGTCCTCACCTGCCTAGAATCCCGCCATGGTCCCGCACCTCATCACCGCCCTGTCCGGCCCCATCAACGAACTCGAGGCCCGTGTGCTCGAGTCGATGCCGGCCATCGAACGCTGGTTCCGCCTGGAGTGGATGGAACACACGCCGCCGTTCTACACCTCGGTGGACCTGCGCAATGCCGGCTTCAAGCTGGCGCCGGTGGCGACCGACCTGTTTCCCAGCGGCTTCAGCAACCTGACGCCCGAGATGCTGCCGCTGGCCGTGCAGGCGGCGATGGCGGCGATCGAGAAGATCTGCCCCGAGGCCAAGAACCTGCTGCTCATCCCCGAGGAAGCGCAGTCGCGCAACACCTTCTACCTGATGAGCATGCAGCAGCTGGTGCGTGTGTTCACGCAGGCCGGGCTGAACGTGCGGCTGGGCACGCTGGACGCGACGATCAAGCAGCCCACCCAGCTGACCCTGCCCGACGGCAGCGAACTGACGCTGGAACCGCTGCAGCGCGCACGCGGCCGCCTGGGGCTGAAGGACTTCGACCCCTGCACCATCCTGCTGAACAACCACCTCGCCAGCGGCGTGCCCCAGGTGCTGCAAGGCCTGCACCAGCAATACCTGCTGCCGCCGCTGCATGCCGGCTGGAGCACCCGCCGCAAGAGCCGGCACTTCCAGAGCTACGAGGAAGTGGCGAAGAAGTTCGCCAAGCTGCTGGGCATGGACCCCTGGCTGATCAACCCGATGTTCGCGCAGTGCGGCCATGTCGACTTCAGCGAGGCCAGCGGCCTGGAATGTGTGCAAGGCCATGCCGACGCGCTGCTGACCAAGATCCGCCGCAAGTACAAGGAATACGGCATCAACGAAAAGCCCTTTGTCGTCGTCAAGGCCGACAACGGCGGCAGCGGCCAGGGCCTGGTGACGCTGCGCGATGCGCGGGAGTTCGAAGAGATCGCGCGCCGCGCGCGCCAGGACGAGGTGCCGCCGGTGGGCCGCGAGGTCATCATCCAGGAAGGTGTGCCGACCTACGAGCGCATGAACAGCGCCGTCGCCGAGCCCGTGGTCTACATGATCGACCGCTACGTCGTCGGCGGCTTCTACCGTGTGCATGCCGAACGTGGCACCGACGAGAACCTCAACGCGCCCGGCTCCAGCTTCGTGCCGCTGGCCTTCGCCGAAAACCATGTGCTGCCGCGTGCCGGCGTCAAACCCGGCGCCAGCGCGCCGAACCGCTTCTACATGTATGGCGTGATCGGCCGGCTGTCGATGCTGGCCGCCGCCTACGAGCTGGAAGCCACCGACCCCGAAGCCGAGATCTACGAATAACGAGCGGCCACCACTCGCCGTGGGTTCTTCGCACTCGCACTCGCACCGCACGCCGGCGGCCATCGCCGCGCTGACGCTGGGTGCGCTCGGCGTCGTCTATGGCGACATCGGCACCAGCCCGCTGTATGCGCTGAAGGAGGTGTTCCACGCCGGCCACGTGGCACCCACCCGCGACAACGTGCTGGGTGTGCTGTCGCTGATCTTCTGGACGATGACGGTCGTCGTCTCGCTGAAGTACGTGCTGCTGATCCTGCGCGCCGACAACAACGGCGAAGGCGGGCTGATCGCGATGCTGGCGCTGGCGACGACGGCGGTGGCCGAACGCCCGCAGTTGCGGCGCACGCTGATGGTCGTGGGCATGTTCGGTACCGCCATCTTCTATGGCGACGGTGTCATCACGCCGGCAATTTCGGTGCTGTCGGCTGTTGAAGGCCTGGAGGTCGTCGCGCCGCAGTTGCACAGCGCCGTCGTGCCGATCACGCTGGTGGTGCTGACCCTGCTGTTCGCGGCCCAGCGCTTCGGCACCGGCGGCATCGGCAAGGCCTTCGGGCCGGTGACCCTGGTGTGGTTCTTCACGCTCATTGCGCTGGGCCTGCCGCAGATCATCGAACACCCGGGGGTGCTGGTGGCGCTGTCGCCTGGCCATGCCGTCGGCTTCTTCGCGCGTGAACCCCTGGTGGCCTTCATCGCGCTGGGCGCCGTGGTGCTGTGTGTCACCGGCGGCGAGGCGCTGTATGCCGACATGGGGCATTTCGGCAAGCTGCCGATCCGCATCGCCTGGTACGGCCTGGTGATGCCGGCCCTGGTGGTGAACTACTTCGGCCAGGGCGCGCTGCTGCTCGAGAATCCGAAAGCCGTCGAGAACCCGTTTTTCCTGCTGGCGCCGCACTGGGCACGGCTGCCGCTGGTGCTGCTGGCCACGGCAGCCACCGTCATCGCGTCGCAGGCGCTGATCACGGCGGCGTTTTCCGTCACCAAGCAGGCCATCCAGCTCGGCATCCTGCCGCGCATGCGCGTGCTGCACACCAGCGTGCGCGACACCGGCCAGATCTACGTGCCCTTCGTGAACTGGGGGCTGTACGTCTTCATCGTGCTGGCCGTCGCGCTGTTCGGCAGCAGCAGCAAGCTGGCGGCGGCCTACGGCATCGCCGTCACGCTGGACATGACGATCACCACGGTGATGACCTTCTACGTCATCCGCTACGGCTGGCGCTACCCGCTGGCGCTGTGCATCGCGGCCACCGGTTTCTTCTTCGTCGTCGACATCACCTTCTTCGCGTCGAACATGCTGAAGCTGCTGGCCGGCGGCTGGTTCCCGCTGGTCATCGGCATCGGCATGTTCACGCTGATGCTGACCTGGATGCAGGGCCGGCGCCTGGTGGCCGACCGGCTGCGCGACGACGCCATCGACCTGCAGAGTTTTCTCGACGCCGTGTTCGTCAGCCCGCCGGTCCGGGTGCCGGGCACGGCCGTGTTCCTCTCGGCCGAAGCCGGGCTGACGCCGAACGCGCTGATGCACAACCTGAAGCACAACAAGGTGCTGCACGAGCACAACCTGTTTGTCGCCGTGCGCCACCACGAGGTGCCGTGGATCGGCTTCGACAAACGCATCGAGATGCAGCCGCTGGGCCACGACTGCTGGCAGGTCACGCTGCACTTCGGCTTCAAGAACGACCCCGACGTGCCCGAGGCCCTGCAGCTGCTGAAGGACCGCGGCGTGCCGCTGGACGACATGGACACCAGCTACTTCCTGAGCCGCGACACGGTGATCCCCACCTTCGGCGGCGGCATGGCGATGTGGCGCGAGAAGCTGTTTGCCAGCATGCACCGCAACGCATCGGCGGCGGCAGACTTCCTGAACCTGCCGGCCAACCGCATCGTCGAGCTGGGCTCGAAGGTGGAAATCTAGGCCGGTCGGACGGTCTCGCCTTCCAGCTTCACCTGCTGGCCCACGGCAAACTGCTGCGATTGCGTGACGCTGCGCAACGTGCCATCGGCCATGCGGATCTTCAGCTGGTAGACCGTGGTCGCGCGCTGGCGCTTTTCAATCTCGTTGCCGGCGACGCCGCCGCCGACGGCGCCGATCACCGTCATCGCCTTCTTGCCGTTGCCGCCGCCCACCTGGTGGCCGACCACGGCACCCAGCACACCACCGGCCACGGCGCCCAGGCCCGTGCCTTCGCCCTTGTGCTGCACCGGCGTGACCGCCTCGACGACACCGCAGCTGGCGCACACAGGCGCCGCGGCCTTCTTCGGGCCGGCCTCGGCCACCTGGCGTGTTTTGCCGGCACGTTCCGCGGCCTCGCCATCGCGGCCCTTGGCAGCCTGCACGGCGGGCTCGGTGGCCGTCATGTAGGGCGAGTCCTGGGCGTCTTGCGAGCCAGGCCCGCCCAGCACCAGGGCGGTGGCCAGGGCACCGATGGCCGCCAGGCCCAGCCCGCCGCCGATGAGGGCGGCCGGACGGTGGAAGGCGGAGCTGACCGTGGGCACGGTGGGGGTGGTTGTGTTGTCGTTCATGCCTCGATTGGAGCGGCCACCCCGGCCCAGGTTCGCAACAAGGTGCGACCAGCTGTGACGGCCCGGGATCACAAACCCGGGCTGCCGCGTCAGCCGTTGCGGAACAGGAAGCTGTAGGCGTTGAGCGCCGGCACACCGCCCAGGTGGGCGTACAGCACCCGCGAACCGGCCGGGAACTCGCCGCGGCGCACCATGTCGATCATGCCGGCGGCCGATTTGCCTTCGTACACCGGGTCGGTCAGCATGGCCTCGGTGCGTGCACACAGGCGGATGGCTTCCATCGTGCCTTCGTTCGGCAGGCCGTACTCGGGGCCACCATAACGTTCGTCGAGCACGATGTCGGCGTCGGTGATGGGCCGGCCCAGTTCCACCAGTTCGGCCGTGTGTCTGGCGATGCGCAGGATCTGCGCCTTCGTGGCCGCCGGCTTGGCCGAGGCATCGATGCCGATGACGCGGTTGGCGCGCCCGTCGGCCGCAAATCCCACCACCATGCCGGCCTGCGTGCTGCCGGTGACCGAACAGACGACGATGTAGTCGAACTTGAAGCCGAGTTCGGCTTCCTGCTGCCGCACTTCCTCGGCGAAGCCGACGAAACCCAGGCCGCCCAGCGGATGCTCGGAGCAGCCGGCGGGAATCGGGAAGGGCTTGCCGCCGGCCTTCTTCACGTCGGCCATCGCCTGTTCCCAGCTCGGACGGATGCCGATGTCGAAGCCGGCAGCGTCCAGGCGCACGTCGGCGCCGAGGATGCGGCTCATCTCGATGTTGCCGACACGGTCGTAGACGGCGTCGGAGTAGTTGACCCAGTTCTCCTGCACCAGCACACACTTCAGGCCCAGGTGGGCAGCCACCGCGGCCACCTGGCGTGTCTGGTTCGACTGGATGCCGCCGATCGACACCAGGGTGTCGCAACCGGTGGCCAGCGCCTCGGGGATCAGGTACTCGAGCTTGCGGGTTTTGTTGCCGCCGAAGGCCAGCGCACTGTTGCAGTCCTCGCGTTTGGCCCAGAGCTCGACCTGGCCACCGAGTGCGGCCGACAGCCGCCTCAGTGGCTGCAGCGGTGTCGGGCCGAAGGTCAGCGGGTGGCGGGCAAACTTCTGCAGATTCATGGTGGGGCACTCCGGCGGATAGGGCACAACGCGATGTATCGTAGAAGCCCTGCGTTCGAACAGGGTTGCAAGATGAAGTCATCTCAAACAACGATGGTGAGTGATTCTTGCGATTCGATTTCCTGTGTTGCCAGAACATGAGTCGTAGCACAACAAAATTGCAGGACACGACGGCGACTTCAACCGCCCTGGACCGCACCGACCGCGCCATCCTGCGCACGCTGCAACGCGACGCGGCGTTGTCCAACGTGGCGCTGGCCGCCAAGGTCAACCTCAGCCCGGCAGCCTGCCTGCGGCGTGTCGAGCGGCTGAAGGCCAGCGGCACCATCCGCGGCATCGTCGCGCTGCTGGAGCCGCGGGTGCTGGACCACGGCACCACGGTGGTCATCGGGGTTGTGCTCGACCGCTCGACGCCGGAGTCCTTCGCCGCTTTCGAACGTGCGGTGCAGAAGGTGGCGGCCTGCCAGGAATGCCATGTCGTCACCGGCGAATTCGACTACTTCATGATCGTGCGCACCAAGGACAACGAGTCCTTCAACCGCCTGCATGCCGAGCAGCTGCTGTACCTGCCCGGGGTGCGCCAGATCCGGACCTTCATGGTGCTGAAGCAGGTGCTGTCGACGACACAAATCCCCGTCTGAACGCCTGCAACGGGCGCTGTGCAACACTGCCCGCCATGGACCTGCTTTTTGTTGCTGACCCGCTCGAGACCTTCAAGACCACCAAGGACAGCACCTTCGCGATGATGCGCGAGGCCGCAGGCCGCGGCCACAAGCTGCTGGCCACCGAGCCGCAGCAACTGCGCTGGCAGCGCGGCGGGCGCGTGCTGGCCACGGTGCGCGAGATCACGCTCACCGGCGACGCCGATGACTGGTTCAAGACCGTCGCCACCCACGAACTCGCCGTCGCCGACACCGGCGCGGTGCTGATGCGCAAGGACCCGCCCTTCGACAGCGAATTCTTCTACGCCACCCACCTGCTGGGCCAGGCCGAACGGGAAGGGGCACGGGTCTTCAACAAACCCGCTGCACTGCGCGACCACCCGGAAAAACTCGCCATCCTCGAGTTCCCGCAGTTCATCGGCCCGACGCTGGTGACACGCGAAGCCGAAGACGTGAAGCGCTTCCACGCCGAACACCAGGACATCATCCTGAAGCCGCTGGACGGCATGGGCGGCATGGGCATCTTCCGCGTCGGCGCCGACGGCATGAACCTGGGCAGCATCATCGAGACGCTGAACCACGGCGGCGCGACGACGATCATGGTGCAGCGCTACCTGCCACAGATCGTGAAGGGCGACAAACGGGTGCTCGTCATCGGCGGCGAACCGGTGCCGTTCTGCCTGGCGCGCATTCCGCAAGGCAGCGAGATCCGCGGCAACCTGGCGGCCGGCGGCAAGGGCGTGGCCCAGCCGCTGAGCGAACGCGACCACGAGATCGCATCGTCGCTGGGGCCCATCCTCGCCGCGCGTGGCCTGCTGCTGGTGGGGCTGGACATCATCGGCGACAGCCTCACCGAGATCAACGTCACCAGCCCGACCTGCTTTGCCGAGATCACGCAGCAGACCGGCTTCGACGTCGCGAAGCGTTTCATCGACGCGCTGGAAGCCGCCCTGGCCTGACCTGGACTGCACGCCGCTGCCGTCGCGGAACGGCGGCGTTTGCACATCACACAGGGAGCACAACATGCTGCACAAGCACACACGTCCGTTCATCGCACTCGCCGCCGGCCTGCTGCTGGCCGGTGCCGCCCAGGCGCAAAACCTGCCGGGGCCGTTTTTCGGCATCGGCGGCGGTGTCTCGTCCTACGACATGGACTGCAGCGGCACCTCGCGCTGCGACAGCAGCGGCGCTGCGCTGCGGGTTTCGGGCGGCTGGCGCAGTGCCATCAACCTGGGTTTCGAAGCCGTCTACACAAACTTCGGCCAAGCCTCGGCCACCGTGTTTTCGCCGGGCTACGGCAATGTCGACGTCGCGCTGAAGAGCTACATGCTGGGCGCCGGCGCCGTGTACTTCCTGCCGCTGGGGCAGAACGTCGAGCTGGCCTTCCGCCTGGGCGCGGCCCATGTCGAAGCCAAGCCCAACGGCCGCATCGGCAGCACCAGCGTCGACCTGGGCAGCGAGAAGCGGCTCAGCGCCTATGTCGGCTTCGGTGCCGGTTTCAAGATCGCGCCCAACCTGCTGGCCGAGATCAACGTCGACAGCACACGCTTCGAGGCCGCGGGCGACGAAGCCAATGTCAGCGCCGTGACGGTGGGCCTGCGCTGGCGCTTCTGATCCAGCCGCCACAATCGAGGGATGGCCCTGCTGTCCCTCACCGATGCCCACCTCGCTTTTGGCCATGTGCCCCTGCTCGACGGCGCCGCGCTGGCGCTGGAGGCCGGCGAACGCCTGGCACTGATCGGCCGCAACGGCGCCGGCAAGTCCTCGCTGCTGAAGATCCTGGCCGGGCTGGACAAGCCCGACGACGGCCTGCTGCAGGCCCAAGGCGGCCTTCGCCGTGTCTACGTGGCGCAGGAACCGGTGTTTGCACCCGGCGTCAGCGTCTTCGACGCGGTGGCCGACGGTGTCGCCGAAGCCCGTGCGCTGCGCCAGCGCTACGAGGCACACCGCCCCGGCGACGACCTCGACGCACTGCAGACCCGCATCGAGGCGCTGGACGGCTGGACCTGGGAGCAGCGTGTCGAACAGGCGCTGCAACGCCTGCACCTGGCCGCCGAAGCCCGTGTGGAAGACCTGTCCGGCGGCACGAAAAAACGCGTGGCACTGGCCCAGGCCCTGGTGGCGGCGCCCGACGTGCTGCTGCTCGACGAACCCACCAACCACCTGGACATCGATGCCATCGAGTGGCTGCAGGACCTGCTGAACGGTTGGCGTGGTGCGCTGGTGCTGATCTCGCACGACCGCGCCTTCATCGATGCCGTGTCCACCCGCATCATCGAGCTCGACCGCGGCCAGCTGCGCAGCTATCCCGGCAACTTCGCCGCCTTCCAGGCCGCCAAGGAACGTGAGCTCGAAAACGAAGCCCTGGCCAACGCACGTGCCGACAAGCTGCTGGCGCAGGAAGAGATCTGGGTGCGCAAAGGCGTCGAGGCTCGGCGCACGCGCGCCGTGGGCCGTGTGGTGCGGCTGCAGAAGCTGCGCGCCGACCGCGCTGCACGCCGCGAAACGCTGGGCCAGGTGCGGCTGGAGGCCGATGCCGGCCTGCCCAGCGGCAAGATCGTCGCCGAACTGAAAGACGTCGGCATCGCCTTCGGCGACAAGCTGCTGGTCGACGGTTTCACAGCCACCATCCTGCGCGGCGACAAGGTCGGCCTCATCGGCCCCAACGGCGCCGGCAAGACCACGCTGCTGAAGCTCATCCTCGGTGAACTGCAGCCCACACGCGGCAGCGTGCGCCAGGGCACGAAGCTGCAGGTGGCCTACTTCGACCAGATGCGCGCCGGGCTGGACCTGGACGCCACGCTGGCCGACACCATCAGCCCCGGCAGCGAGTGGGTCGAAACCGGCACGCAGCGCAAGCACGTGATGAGCTACCTCACCGACTTCCTGTTTTCGCCGGAACGGGCGAACTCGCCGGTGCGCACGCTGTCGGGCGGCGAACGCAACCGCCTGCTGCTGGCGCGGCTGTTTGCACTGCCGGCCAACGTGCTGGTGCTGGACGAACCGACCAACGACCTGGACATCGACACGCTGGACCTGCTGGAAGACCTGCTGCAAGGCCATGGCGGCACGGTGTTCCTGGTCAGCCACGACCGGCGTTTCCTCGACAACGTGGTGACGAGCACCATCGCCTGGGAAGGCGACCCTGCGTTCGGCGGCCGCCCCGGGCTGTGGCGCGAATACGAAGGCGGCTACGAAGACTGGAAGACGCAGCGCGAACGGGCCCGCGTCGTGCTGGCGCCTGCGCCGGCAGCGGCGCCTGCAACGGCTGTCGCGGCCAGGCCAGCCGCGGTGCGCAGCAAGCTCAGCTACAAGGAACAGCGTGAACTCGAGGCCCTGCCCGGGCGCATCGAAGCGCTGGAAGCCGAGCAGAAGCAGATCACCGACACGCTGTCGGACAGCGCGATCTACGTCAACGAGCCGCAGCGCGTCGGCACGCTGCAGGCGCGGCACGCGGCCATCGAGCTGGAACTGCTGGAAGCGCTGGAGCGCTGGGAACTGCTCGGCGCACGCGCCTGAGGGCGCGGCTCAGCGGCTGCCGCTGAACCAGCCTTCGTTGGTGGCCGCCGGGTGTGTGCGTGTCACCATCAGCCCGGCCTGCAGGTACAGGCCGTTCAGCATGCGCATCGCGCGGGCGCGGTCGAAGCCCGGCCATTCGCTGATCTCGCGCAGGTTGGTCGTCGCCCGCTGCAGCCGCTGCACCGCGGCGGCCAGCGAACCGCTGAGGTTCAGGCCCTGCATGTCCACACCAGGTGCAATGCGGTAGGCGGTGTTGCCGGCGATCTCGGGCAGCAGGTCTTCGCGCGCGCCACGCAGCGCCAATTCCCACAGCAGCGGGCCCAGCGGCGCGTAGTGCGCCAGTTCACCGACCAGGGCGCGGTCGTGGTGGCCTTGCGGCCGCAGCACCGCGTGTTCGACATGCAACACATGCAGATCGGTCAGGCGGCTGGCCAGCAACTGGTCCATCGCCACCGGGCAGTGCACCAGGCGCTCGGCCGGGAACACCGTCAGCGGCACGACCCGCGTTTCGTCCTGCAGGTGCAGCAGCAGGTTGCAGCCGTGGCGCACGCAGGCGGCCATGACCTCCAACACTTCCAGTCCGTCGCCGGGGCGGCGTGCGGTCTCGAAGCGCAGCAGGTCCTGCATCAGCGACGGGCTCAGCGCCGACAAACGGCTGCTGCCGGCCTCTGCGTCGCCGGAAACGGCCACTTCGTCGAGATAGCGCTGGAAGGCGCTGACGCGCATCAGGTCCGGTGCCCCCAACGGCAGCGTCGATTCGAACATCTCAGGCTGTGCCCCGCTCGTGGCCGGGCCCTGCGTTATCGATCCAGCGTGGATGGTACGCCTTGTCGCAGCTTGCAGGCCCTTGTTGCAAACCCCTCAACGTGGTGGCGTCAGTTCACGCAGGCGGCGCCAGAACCGAGCGTCCTGTGCGGTGGCGAAGTTCACGCGCATCAGCGTCGTCGGCCGCCGCGTGGCGTGGAACAGCGCACCCGGCGCACTGAGCCAGCCCTCGTCCAGCAACTGCGGTGCCAGCGCTTCGGTGTCGACACCGACATCCACCCAGCCGAACAGCCCCTGCGGTGGCGTGACGAAGCGGAAGCCCGCGTCGTGCACCAGGCGCTCGGTGCGTGAACGTGCGGCGTCCAGCCGCGCCACCACACGTTCGGCATGGCGGCGCAGCGCCCCCTGGTCCAGGCAGGCGGCCAGCGCCTGTTCCAGCGGGCCGGGTGTGCTCAGCGTGCCCAGCAGCTTGGTGTCGATGCAGCGCTCGGCCAGCGCAGGCGGTGCCGCCAGGTAGCCGATGCGCCACTGCGGCGTCAGGATCTTCGAGAAGCCCGAGACGTAGACGGTGCGGCGCAGCCCGTCCAGCTGCGCCAGGCGCGTGGCATGCAGCGGCGCCAGCCAGGCATAGGTGTCGTCCTCGACGATGGTCAGGTCGTGCGCCTCGGCCAGCCGCAGCACCTGGTGCGCGGCCGCGGCGCTCAGCGAGCAGCCGGTGGGGTTGTGCAGCACGGACACGGTGACGTACAGCCGCGGCCGGTGTTCGCGCAGCAGCGCTTCCATCACCACCAGGTCGGGGCCGTCGATGCCACGCGGCACCGGCAGCAGCCGCATGCCGGCGCGTGTGAGGCGCGCAAACTCCACGGCCCAGCCGGGTTCGTCGACCAGCACCGCATCGCCGGGGCGCAGCAGCGTGCGCGCGACGATGTCCAGCGCATGGGTGGCACCGACCGTGGTGACGAT
>JBASTF010000140.1:0-4883 GCA_049274755.1 Rubrivivax sp.
GGCCAGCAAGGCCAGGTCGTGGGCGTCGAGCGCGGCACGGCGCGCCAGGTCTTCGGGGCCGGCGAAGTCCCCGCCTTCGGCGCGTGCGGCGACGATGCGCAGCGCCGCCTTTTCATCGAAGCCGCTGATGCGGCTGAAGCCCAGGCGCACGTCGCGCAGCGGCATCGCCTCGCCTTCGAGCACGGTGTCCCAGTCGCTGTGGTGGATGTGCACCGGCCGCACGACAACCTGGTGCTCGCGTGCATCGCGCACCAGCTGTGCCGGCGCATAAAAGCCCATCGGCTGGCTGTTCAGCAGTGCGGCCAGGAAGGCGTCCGGGTGGTGGCACTTGATCCAGGCGCTGGCATACACCAGCAGCGCAAAACTGGCGGCATGGCTTTCCGGAAAACCGTAGTCGCCAAACCCTTCCATCTGCTTGAAGATGCGTTCGGCGAACTCGCGTTCGTAACCGCGTTCGACCATGCGGCCAATCAGGCGCTCCTCGAAACCACCAAGCCCACCCTTGCGCTTCCAGGCCGCCATCGCCCGCCGCAACTGGTCGGCTTCGCCAGGGCTGAACTCGGCGGCGATCATCGCGATCTGCATCACCTGTTCCTGGAAGATCGGCACCCCCAGCGTGCGCCCGAGTGCCGCCTCGAGTTCGGGCTTGGGGATGTCGACGGCTTCGATGCCGTCGCGCCGCCGCAGGTAGGGATGCACCATGTCGCCCTGGATCGGCCCCGGCCGCACGATGGCGACCTCGACGACGAGGTCGTAGTAGCTGCGCGGTTGCAGCCGCGGCAGCATGCTCATCTGCGCCCGGCTTTCGACCTGGAAAACGCCGATGCTGTCGGCGTGGCAGAGCATGTCGTAGGTGGGGGCGTCCTGGTCGGGAATCTGCTGCAGTTCCAGCGGCCGGCCGGTCTTGCCGCCCACCAGCACCAGCGCACGACGCAGGGCGCTCAACATGCCCAGCGCCAGGATGTCGACCTTGATCAGCCGCAGTGTGTCGAGGTCGTCCTTGTCCCACTGGATGACGCTGCGCCCAGGCATGGCCGCCTGCTCCACCGGCACCAGTTCCACGAGGTCGTCTCGCGCGATGACAAACCCGCCCGGGTGCTGGCTGAGGTGTCGCGGGAAACCGATGAGGGTCTGTGTCAGTTCCACCCACAAGCGGCTCAGCGGCGCGTCGGGGTCGAACCCGTTTTCGCGCAGGCGCTCGGCTGCGATGCCGCGGCCGTCGAACCAGTGCTGGCTCTTGGACACTGCGTTGATGCCTGCGATGTCGATGCCCAATGCACGCCCGACGTCGCGCAGCGCAGAACGCGGGCGGTAGGCGATCACCACCGCCGTCAGCGCCGCCCGGTGGCGGCCGTACTTGCGGTAGATGTGCTGGATGACTTCTTCGCGGCGCTGGTGCTCGAAGTCGACGTCGATGTCCGGCGGCTCGTTGCGCTCGGCGCTGATGAAGCGCTCGAACAGCAGCATCTTGTTGCGATCGGGGTCGACCGCCGTGACGCCCAGGCAATAGCAGAGCACCGAGTTGGCCGCACTGCCGCGCCCCTGGCACAGAATGCCCTGCTCCCTGGCCCAGTGCACGATCTCGGCCACGGTGAGGAAATAGGCCTCGTATTCCAGCTGGTGGATCAGCCCCAGTTCGTGTTCCAGCGCTTGTTTCACCGCCTCGGGGGCACCGGCGGGGTAACGCTGCTGCAGGCCTTGTTCGGCCAGCACACGCAACCAGCTGGCCGGCGTTTGGCCATCGGGCACGATTTCGCGCGGGTACTGGTAACGCAGTTCGTTCAGCGAGAAGTTGCAGCGTGCAGCGATGTCCAGCGTGGCCTGCAGCCATTCGGGGCGGTACAGCGAGGCCATGCGCAGGCGCGAGCGCAGGTGCCGCTCGGCGTTGGGTTCGAGGGCAGCACCCGCCGCCGCGACACGGCACTTCAGCCGCGTCGCCGTCAGCAAATCCTGCAAGGGCTTGCGTTGCCGGCTGTGCATCAACACGTTGCTGGTGGCGACGATGGGCAGCCCGGTGAAGCCCGCCACACGCTGCACCTGCTCCAGCAGCTGCGTGTCATGCGCGCGGCGAAGCAGCGGCAAGGCCAGGCCCGCGTGGACAACACCGAACCAGGTCTTCAACCACATCGCCTGCTCGAACAAGGCCTCGAAGCCGAGTTCGGCTGTTGCCACCAGCAGCGCCGTGCAGCCGGGCAGGCCTGCCAGCATTGGCGCCGTGGCCGCCTTGCCTTCGACATCGCCGCGGTGCGCGAGGTACTGCCCCTTGGGCGCACGCCGGCGCGCCAGCGTGATCCAGCGCACGAGATTGGTGTAGCCACGCTGCGACTCGACCAGCAGCACAAGCTGTGTCTGCGCTGCCGAGGCCGTCACCGGTGATGCCAGGGTTGGTGGTGCAGACAAACGCATCTCGGCGCCAACGATGAGCGGCAGCTTCAGGTGCTCAGCCGCGACATGTGCACGCACAACCCCGGCCAGCGAGCATTCGTCGGTGATGGCCAGCGCCGTGTAGCGCAGCGCCTGTGCGCGCGCCACCAGTTCCTCGGGGTGCGAGGCCCCGGTCAGGAAGCTGAAGTTGCTGCGACAGAGCAGTTCGGCATACGCAGGGGGAACAGCAGCGGATCGGTGGGGCGGTAACACGGGGCAGGCTCGCGGGCATGGAAGGGGCGGCCGGGCGTGGCCGCCGGCGTGAAGCCGTCGGCAGTGGCCAGTTGGTCCAGCGGGCTGCGCACGGCACCACCCCCCAGGCGCAGCACATGGGTGTAGATCATCGTCGTGCTGACATCGGCATGGCCCAGCAGTTCCTGCACGGTGCGGATGTCGTAGCCAGCCAGCAGCAGGTGGGTGGCGAAGGAGTGCCGCAGCGTGTGCGGCGACGCCGGCTTCACGATGCCGGCGGTGTTCAGCGCCGTCTTGAACGCACGCTGGAAGGTGCCGTCGAACAAGTGGTGGCGGCGCACGATGCCGCTGCGTGGGTCGGTGCTGGTCGTCGCCTGCGGGAACACCCAGTGCCAGGCCCAGGAGGCAGCAGCGCGCGGGTACTTGCGTTCCAGCGCATGCGGCACCTCCACGCCGGGCAGGTTGGCGGCGCGGTCGGCAGACCACAACGCGTGCGAGGCCGCCAGTTGCTCGCGCAGCGGCTGCTCCAGCGCCGCCGGCAGCATCACGACGCGGTCTTTGCCGCCCTTGCCATGGCGCACGATGATGGCGCGGCGCTCGAACTCCAGGTCCTTCACGCGCAGCCGCAGGCCTTCCATCAGCCGCATGCCGGTGCCGTACAACACCTCGGCCAGCAGGCGGTGCGGACCCCTGGGGCCGAGCGCGGCGAGCACACGCCCGACCTCGTCGTGCGACAGCACCACCGGCAGCCGCCGCTGCGCCCGCGGCCGGCCGATGTCGGTCAGCCAGGGCAGCGAGACATGCAGCACCTTCTGGTACAGGAACAGCAGCGCCGACAAGGCCTGGTTGTGCGTGGACGGCGCCGCCTGGCGTTCGGTGGCCAACCAGCCGAGAAAGGCCTCGATGTCGTCGCGCGACAGTTCGGCCGGATGGCGCAGCCCGTGGTAGCGGATGAAGGCACGCACCCAGTGCACATAGGCCTCCTCGGTGCGCAGGCTGTAGTGCAGGTAGCGGATCTGGGCGCGCAAGGCATCGAGCAGGCGCGGCGGCTGGGGCTGGCGCCCGGTGCCCGCGGCGGCGCCGGCACCGTCAAATGGCAAGGGTTCGCGGACGGACATGGGCGGCCTCCTCTTGCGGCAAAAGCTGCATATGCATAAGGGGTATCAGCTTAGCTCCACTGTGAGCCATAGGCTGGATGCCTATCCAGTAATCTACCGTGTCCCGTCGGCCTTGGCTACCGGCCTGACCACGTCCTCGTAAGTGACGGGATCGGTCACCACCGCCTTGCGGCCGAAGCCCTTGGGCTGCAGCAGTTCCACCGCCAGGACGACCAGCACCTGGTGCGTCTTGCGCTTGCGCTTCTTGGGTTCGTCCTTGGGCACGGGCGCATCGCGGTCGCTGATGGGCAGGTAGGTCTCGTCGACCTCGACCACACCCTTGAGCCGCTCCCGCTCCGGGCGGACCATCGCGCGGTGCAAACGGTGCAGCATCGTCCAGGCCGTCTCGTAGCCGCCCAGCCCGAGCACCCGCTGCAGCCCCAGCGCGCTGACACCGTGCTTCTGGTTGGTCAGGTACCACGCCCCGGCCAGCCACACACGCAGCGGGGTGCGAGTCTTGTCGAAGATGGTGCCCGGGTGGCCGTGCTCTGGTGCGAGCAGCTGCGGCACATCAGCCGCGATCGGCTGGATCGATACGGCTCAGCGGCCGCGCCGCAGGCCGGACAGACAAAGCCGGCGGGCCAGCGCAGTCGCTCCAAATAGGCCAGGCACGAGTCTTCCGAGCCGAACCAGTCGAGGAACTCGCTCCAGGTGCGCGGGTAGTCCTTGCCGGCTTCAGGAGGAGGTGTATTCTGGATGGACATCCAGTATCAAACAGCGGGCACGGCAGCAAGTCGGCGGACGGCAGGCCCTCTTCGCAACCAGGCAAGGACGGCGCAAGGATGTTTTCTGGCGATCAACCGGGCCTGCCGGGGTTCGACGGGAACCGCGAAACGCTGCTGTCCACCGCGTTCGTGCCGCGGCAGGCTCCGCTGCACGACAGGTCGCCAGTTGGCTACACGCTGCTGCTGGCCATCGTGCTGGACGACCTGGTGGCGCACCGGGTCGTGCACACCACCGCGACGCTGCGCTGCCAGCACGGCCAGAGCCGGCTCCGCTTGTTTGAACACGCAGCGGCCTGAGATAAGTGGATTGGCTGCGGTTTGAACTTCTTCAATCCAAGGCCCCTGCCAGGCCGCCGGAGGCGCCCCGGTTGAGCCCATGTACTCA
>JBASTF010000141.1:0-7756 GCA_049274755.1 Rubrivivax sp.
GCCATGGCCCGATCGGCCGCAGCATCGCCGTGTCGCTCGACATGCTGGGCCTGCAGGTGCACAAGCTCAGGCACAGGCCGCAGCCCGGCGACGCGGCCCTGGGCATTCACGCCTATGCCGCGCTGCACCAGCTGGCACGGCAGGCGCAGTGGCTGGTGATCGCCTGCCCGCTGACACAGGCGACACGCCACCTGGTCGACGCACAGGTGCTCGCTGCGATGCCGCGCGGCGCCTTCATCGTCAACGTCGGCCGTGGCGGCGTCGTCGACGAACAGGCGCTGCTCGATGCACTGGCCTCGGGCCAGATCGCGGGCGCGCACCTGGACGTGTTCGAGCAGGAACCGCTGGCGCCGGACTCGCCGTTCTGGGATCTGCCCAACGTGCTGGTCTCGCCGCACAACGCAGGCTCGTCGCAGCAGTACGGCGAGCGCTGTGTGCAGATCTTCATCGACAACCTCGGCCGCCACACCCGCGGCGAGCCGCTGCTGAACGAGGTGCCACCCGGCCTGGCCCTGGCGGACTGAAAGGCGGCGCGACTACACTGGCCGCAAAACGCCCAGCGCCCCGCCCATGCCCGCTCCCCGCCCGGTCAACGTCGTGCTCCGGGCCCTGCAGATCCTGCGTGTGCTCAACCGGCAGCCGGTGTCGTCGGTCGACGCCATCCACAAGCAGACGGCCATCCCGAAGCCGACCATCGTGCGCCTGCTGCAGACGCTGGAGGCCGACGGCCTGGTGCGCCGCGCGCCGCAGTACGGCGCCTACCACCTGACGTCGGAGGTCACGGCGCTGGCCAGCGGCTTCCACAGCGAGCCGCGCATCGTCGAAGCCGCGGCGGCGATCGCCGAGGCATTGACGCAGGACCTGAAGTGGCCGGTGGCCGTGGCGGTGCACGACGGCGACGCGATGACTGTGCGCTACAGCACCATCCCGAACTCGCCGCTGTCGTTTTTCCATTCCACCATCAACATGCGGCTGAGCCTGGTGACGCAGGCGCTGGGCCGGGCCTTCCTGGCGTTCTGCGGCCCGACCGAGCAGGACGCGCTGATCGAGATGCTGGTGCGCAGCAGCGGCGAGCCCATCGCCGGCCAGGAAGCCGGCATCCGCCGCATGCTGGCCGAGGTGCACGGGCGCGGCTACGCGCTGCGCGACCCCCGGGTGCGGCCCGAGTCGGCGACGATTGCCGTGCCTGTGTTCGAAGGCGAGCGTGTTGTCGCCACCATCGGGCTGACCTGGTTCAGCTCGGCGCTGAAGGTCGAGCAGGCGGTCGCGCGTTTCCTGCCGCGGCTGCAGCAGGCCGCGGCGGAGATCTCGCGCAGCCTCGCCGCCGCGACCTGAGGGCGCGGCGCGCGGGACTTTCCGCGTCGCGGAATCTCCCGAATCTCGCCTTGTCCGCAGCGGCTGCGCTGGCCAAGATGGCGGCACCTTCCTGGCTGCCGCTTCGCGCTTCACCGACGCAATGAGTTCCCAACGTCCGCTGCTGTTCGACTCCCACGCCCACCTCGTCGCCGACGACCAGAAGCGCTATCCCCGCAACCCGATGCAGCGCGCCGCCGATGCGCCGTACCGGCCACCCGGCGTGATCGGCCGCCCCGGCGGCCAGCACGGGCCCAACCCCGTCAACGAGGTGCCCGATGCGGCGCCGATGCTGCGCTGGATGCAGGCGCAGAACGTGGCCGGTGCCGTGGCGGTGCAAAAGCGCATGGTCTACCGCTACGACAACAGCTACATCCTGGACGCGTCCGACGCCCACCCCGGCAGCTTCTCGGCCGTGGTCATCCTCGACGCCGAGGACCCCGGCACACCGGCCACGGTGCAGCGCTGGATCCACGAACACGGCCTCGCCGGCCTGCGGCTGTTCGGCGGCCGCAAGCCCGATGGCAGCATGCCCTGGCTGAACTCGCCGCAGGCGCTGCAGAGCTGGGAGGTGATCGACGCGGCCGGCCTGGTGATGGACCTGGAGGTGCTGGCGCAAGGCGGTGGCGGGCCGTCGATTCCGAGCATCCTGGCGTTGTCGGAGCGCTTCAGCAACACCCGCATCGTGCTCGACCACCTGCTGGAGCCCGAGATGGACGAAGGCACGCACTACGGCATGGATGAGCGTTATGCGCAGCTGGCCGGGCGCGAGCGCATCTTCTTCAAGTTCACGTCGATCAACCTCGACACCTGCCGCGAGATGGGCATCCCGGCCAACCGCGTGCTGCGCCGCGCGGTCGACCTGTTCGGCGCCGGGCATGTGATGTGGGGCTCCGACATCGGCACCTCGTCGGGCACCTACGAGGACATGGTGCAGCGCATGATCGCCGCATCCGACCTGCTGACCGCCGACGAACAGCGTGCCGTCTGGCACGACACCGGCCGGCGTGTGTTCGTCAAGGGTGGGCACGGGGCGCGGCGATGACGCACCGCCACGTCAGCGTGCCGGCCGAAGGCATGGATACGGCCACGGCCTACCGCCTGATCTGCGGTGCCGTCGTGCCGAGGCCGGTGGCCTGGATCACGACGATCGGCGCCGACGGCCGGGCCAACGCCGCGCCGTTCAGTTCGTACAACTACGTGGCCCACAGCCCGCCGATGGTGGCGGTGAACATCGGCAGCCGGCTCGGCGCGCTGAAGGACACGGCACGCAACATCCGCGACAGCGGCTGGTTCTGCGTCAACGTCGCCACCGAGGCGGTGATGGAGACCATGCATCTGTGTGGCGCCGACTATCCACCCGAGGTCGGCGAACCCGAGGCGCTGGGCATCGAGCTGCTGCCGGGCCTGGCGACACCGGTGCCGCGCATCGCCGCGTCGCCGGTGCACATGGAGTGCCGGCTCGACCAGGCAGTGACGCTGGGCCGCGGCCTCAACACGCTGTACATCGGCGAGGTGCTGGCCTTCCACCTCGCCGACAGCGTCTACGACGGCCGCAACGTCGACAGCCTGAAGCTGCGGCCGATCGCCCGCCTGGGCGGCCCGTACTACGCCGCACTCGGCGAGATCTTCTACCGGCCGGCCCTGCAGCGCCCGCCCGGCGAGCCTGCATCCAAGACACCATGAGCGACAGCTTTCCCGCTGGCGCCGAGCACCAGGTCGGCACCTTCGTCAAGACCACCTCGCCGCAGGTCATCGAGATCCTCGGCGGCAGCGGCCTGGACTTCGCCGTGCTCGACGCCGAACACGCGCCCTTCGACCGCGCGGCGCTGGACCTGGCGCTGCTGGCCGGCCGTGCCGCCGGCCTGCCGCTGTTCGTGCGTGTTGCCGAGCGCAGTGCCGCCAGCCTGCTGTCGGCGCTGGACCTGGGTGCTGCAGGTGTGCTGGTGCCGCATGTCGACAATGCGCAGCAGGCCCACGAGGTCGTGGCGCATTGCCGCTACGTCGGCGGCGACCGCGGTTACTCGGGTTCGCCGCGTGCCGCCGGCTATGGCGCCCTGGGCATGAAGCAGGCCCTGCTGCATGGCGACCGCAACGTCGTGGTCTGCCAGATCGAGAGCGTGGCCGCGGTCGACAACGCCGCGCAGATCGCCGCCGTGCCCGGCGTCGGCGCGCTCTTCATCGGCCGCGCCGACCTGGCGCTGTCGATGGGTCTGGACAACACGCAGGACCCGCGTGTCGGCGCCGCCACCGACAACGTGATCCGCGTCGCGCTGGCGCAGGGCACGCCGGTCGGCATGTTCGTCGGCAGCAATGCCGAGCGCGAAACCTACCGCCGGCTCGGTGTCAGCTGGTTCATCCAGGGGTCGGACCAGTCGCTGCTGCGGCAGGCCGCGGCGGCCATCGCCCGCCCCCGTTCTTCGGAGCGTTCTGCATGAGCACCGTTTCTCTTCGCCCCGCTTCGGTGGCGCGCTGGCACGACCAGGCGCCGCAGATCGAAACCGCAGGCGCACGCAGCTGGGTTGCACGCGGCGCCAACTTCGTCGTCAGCGTCAGCCAGGCCGCGGCAGGCGCGCGGCTGCAGCGCCAGGGCCAGACCGACGAATACATGGTGCTGCTGGCCGGGAGCGGGGCGCAGATCCGCGCCGGCGACGAGGTGCTGGAAGCCGGCGCCGAGTCGCTGACCATCGTGCCGCCCGGCGACAGCGAGATCGTGATGCGGGGCCCGGGCCAGGTCGTGCGCCTGTTCTCGCACCAGGCGCAGGACCTGCTGGCGCTGGCGGGCAACGCTGCCGACTACGCCCAGGGCGCGCCCGACGTCGCAGCGCTGGTGCCCTGGCCCACGCCGGCAGACGGCTTCAGGCTGCGCCACTACCCGCTGGCGCAGTTCACGCAGGCCGACAGCAACATGCGCATCTTCCGCAGCACGAACCTGATGCTCAACGTGATGACACCACGCATGGTGGCGCGCGACGTGCACAAGCTGAGCCCACATGCCCACGCCGACTTCGAGCAGGGGTCGCTGTCGCTGCGTGGCCAGTGGGTGCACCACCTGCGCTACCCCTGGGTGCCCGACATGGACGCGTGGCGCGACGACGAACATGCCGAGGTCGGCAGCCCGTCGCTGACGGTGATCCCGCCGAAGGTGGTGCACACCAGCCGCAACCTCAACGACGGCGGCGCCTGGCTGCTGGACATCTTCGCGCCGCCACGCTGGGACTTCGCCAGCAAACCGGGCAAGGTGGCCAACGAAAACGACTACCCGCTGCCCGCGGCCTGAACGGCAAGGGGCCGCCGTGGCCATCACCACCGAGCAACTGACCCAGCTCAGCGCCGATCTCTACGAGTGGTCGCTGAAGCAGATCCCGGAAGACACCCGGCAGGCCTTGGCCGCCGCCCTGCCGCGTGAGCGCAACACCACCGGCCGGCAGACGCTGACCATCATGCTGAAGAGCGCCGATGCCGCCAAAAGCAGCGGCGGCCTCGTGTGCTCCGACGTCGGCATCCCGACCTACAGCGTGAAGATCGGCACCCGCGTGCAGTTCGACGGCCCCGTGCGCCAGGCCTTTGTCGACGGCTTCGCACGCATGGCGGCGCGCTGCGATCCGCCGATCCTGAAGATGGTGACCAACCCGCTGACGCACGAGCGCAGCCATGCCGGCAAGGACATGCCCATCGTCAGCTTCGACCTCATCGACGGCGCCGACCATGTGGACATCATCTGCGCGCCCAAGGCCATGGGCACCGGGCGCTGGGAGGCGGCCGAGACCTTTGTCTACCCGTCGCTGCAGCAGATCGAGGCCTTTGTGCTGAAGACGGTGCTGCAATCGGGTTCGCAGGCCTGCCCGCCCATCGTCGTGGGTGTCGGCATCGGCGGGACCTTCGACCATGCAGCGCGCATCGCCAAGGACGCCGTGCTGCGCCCCTTCGGCGAAACCAACCCCGAGCCGCTGCTGGCGGCGATGGAGTTGCGACTGCTGCAGGCCATCAATGAGCTCGGCTTCGGCCCGATGGGCACCGGCGGCGACAGCACGGCGATGGCGGTGCACATCGACCATGCGGCATCCCACGGTTTCGTGCCTGTGGTGGTGAGCCTGAACTGCTGGATCAACCGCCGCACACGTGCGCGCATCCATGGCGACGGCCGCGTCGAGCGGCTGGAATGAGATGAAGCACCTGACGCTGCCGCTGTCGCGTGCCGCCGTCGACGACCTGGCACTCGGCGAGATGGTGCTGGTCAGCGGCCCCGTCACGATGAGCATCGGGCTGCCGACGCACCAGCGCATGGTGGCGCACCTGGACGCCGGCACGGCGCTGCCCGTGGACCTGCACGACGGCGCCTTCTTCCACCTGAGCTGCTTCAACCGCGAAGCGCCAGACGGCAGCCATGAAGCGCTGTACCTGAACCCCACGACCAGCACACGCTACAACGCCTACATGCCGCGGCTGATCGAGGGCTGCGGCCTGCGCCTGGTGGGCGGCAAGGGCGGCCTCGACGCTGCCAGCGTGCTGGCCATGCAACGCCAGGGCTGTGTCTACCTGTCGTTCCTGGGGGGCGGCTGCACGCTGCTGTCGCAGGCGATCCGCCGTGTCGTTGCCGTGCACTGGACCGACACCATCGCGCAGTTCCGCCTGCTGACGCTGGAGTTGTCGGCGCTGGGCCCGGCCACGGTGGCGATCGACGCCCAGGGCCGCAGCCTGTACCAGCAACTGCATGCCCAGGCCGCGCAGCGGCTGCAGCACCGCCTTTCGAACTGAATCGCGCGGCACCCGGCGGCGAACTTTTCGCCGTGCAGAAAGCTGCGAGATGTTTGTTGTGCGGCGCACCGCTGCACCGCATCCTGCGGGCCACAACATCACAACCGGAGACAAGCCCGTGAAGCAGAACAAGTGGATGCCGTTGGCGCTGGCGGGGCTGTTCGCCGCGGTCGGAACCGCGGTGCTCGCGCAAGGAACACCAGGCGCACGCACGGCCGCCAGGCCACCGATCGTGCTGGACTCGACCGGGGCCTACGAAGTCGGCGGCAAGGTGCTCACCAACCCCAGCGACCCCGGCCAGACGCTGTCCTGCGACCACGGCTACGTCGAATACTTCATTCCGCGCAACCGGCGCAAGGTCGGCCTGATCCTGTGGCACAGCTCCAGCACCAAGGTCTGGGAAAACCGCTGGGACGGCGGCGAAGGCTTCAAGAGCATGTTCCTGCGCAAGCGCTATCCGGTCTACCTGTGGGACGGCCCGCGTGTCGGCCGTGCGAACTGGAGCTGCGAGCCGATCCACTACAAGCCCGAGTACTTCGACCAGCGCAACTTCGCCGCCTGGCGCTTTGGCATCGCCTACCCGAACTGGCACCCGGGCCTGCAGTTCCCGACCAGCAATGCCGAAGCCTGGAACCAGGCCACACGGGCCCGCTACGACGAGTTCGACACACTCGACAACGCCCTGCTGCAGGCCGAGGCCGGCGGCCAGGCGATCGACAGGATCGGCCCCGTCGTCGCATTGACCAACTCGGCCGGCGGCTGGCGTGCGCTGCTGTCGGCGCTGAAGGCGAACAGCGACCACATGAAAGGCATCGTGGCCTACGAGACACCGGGCTTCGTGTTTCCTGAAGGCGAAGGCCCGGCGCCCGACCCGAAGGCGCCGTATGGCCCCCATGCCGTGCCGCTGGCCGAGTTCAAGAAGCTGACGAAGTTCCCGATCCAGATGGTGTTCGGCGACCACACGGCGACGCGCCCGATCTGGGCCACGTCGGTGAAGGTCGCGCAGACCTTCTGCGAGATCGTCAACCGCCACGGCGGCGACTGCGAGGTCCTGCTGCTGACCGATGCCGGCCTGCGCGGCAACACGCACATCCCCTTCGCCGACATGAACAACGAGGCGGTGGCGAACGAACTGTCCAGGTGGCTGCGCCGCAAGGGCCTGGACAGGTAGCAGCACCCCGGAAGAACAGCGTGTCCGCGGTGTCGAAGACCTGGGCAGCAGCCCGCGTGCCGGCGTTCTGGCGCCTGGTCGAGGTCTCGCCCTCAGCCCTGCACCGGCGTGGCCAGCCGGCGGTCCACCGCGGCCAGCAGGCGGTGCATGTCCAGCGGCTTGGTCAGGTAGTCGTCGAAGCCGGCGCGCCGCGCCTGTTCGACGTCGCCCGGCATCGCGTTGGCGCTGACGGCGATGACCGGCACATGCCGTGTCGCCGGCATCGCGCGCAGGCGCTGCAGCACCTCGAAGCCCGTCATGCCCGGCAGCTGGATGTCCAGCAGCACCAGGTCGGGCCGCGACTGCTGGGCCATCGCCAGCCCGACCTCGGGCACACCGGCCACCAGCAGCCGGATGCCCGGGCGGTGCATCAGCATGCCTTCCATCAGCACCTGGTTGACGGCGTTGTCCTCGATGTACAGCACCGTGTGGCGC
>JBASTF010000142.1:0-1897 GCA_049274755.1 Rubrivivax sp.
ATCTCGACACGCCGGTTCAGCGCACGGCCGGCAGCGTCGGCGTTCGAGGCCACCGGCTGTTCGGCACCGAAGGCGGCGGCGAACACCGCCGGCGACGGCATGCCTTCGTCGATCAGCGTGCGTGTCACCGTCAGCGCACGCTGGGCCGAGAGCTCCCAGTTGTCGGCGAACTTCGCGCCGCGGCCGCCATCGCGCACCTGGCGGTCGTCGGTGAAGCCGCTGACCATCAGCACCTCGTTGCGCGCTGCCAGGTAGGCGGCCAGCGGGCCGGCCAGGCTCTTCAGCAACTGCCGGCCCTCGGGCTGCAACTCGGCCGAGTTGAAGTTGAACAGCACGCTGCCGCTGATGCCGATGCGGCCGTTGCTCAGCGTCACACGTCCGGCGGCCAGCGGGCCGGCCAGCGCCTGTTCCAGCGCTTCGCGGCGCTGGGCTTCGGCCTGGCGTTGCTGCACCTCGGCCTTCAGGCGTTCGGCCAGGTCCAGCTGCATGCCCAGCGCGCAGACCAGGATCAGCACGAAGGCACCCAGCAGCCCGGCCATCAGGTCGCCGAACACGGCCCAGACGGGTGTGCCGGCCTCCAGGCCGTCGTCGGCCAGCTCGTCGTGGTCCGCCGTCATGCGGCCTCGGCGGTGCTGCGCTTCAGCTGCTGCAGGTCGTCGACGATCTGCTTCTGCGAACCCAGCGTCAGGTCGATGATCTCGCGCGCCTGCGCCACGTAGTAGGCCAGCTGCTCGTCGCTGCGCGCCAGGCTCTGGCTCAAAGCGCCTTCGATGCGCTGCAGCTGCGCTGCCAGCTGTTCGCTGGCGCTGCCGAACTGCTGTACCGCCACGCCGAAGCCTTCGCCGAGGCTGGCCACCTCGACGGCGCTGCTGCTCACCTGGTCGGCCACGGCCTGCAGCGCCTGCGACTGCTGGTCCACGGTGCCGGCGAAGCGGGTTCCCACCTGGTCCAGCATCGTGGTGCTGGCCGCCACCAGGGCGTCGATGGCGGCGCGCTGTTCGGTGCTGGCGTGGTTCACGGCGTCCAGCAGCTGGCCCAGCGTGGCCAGCAGGCGGTTGCGTTCGTCCAGCACCAGGTTGTCGCGCTGCAGGCTGTCGCTGAGCGTGCGCCGCAGTTCGGCAATGAGCTCGGCCGCCGCCTGCACCTGGGTCTCGGTCTGCGTGCCGAAGGCCTGCACCGTCTGCGCCAGCGCCGTGTTCACTGTGGCCAGGCTGCCTTGCAGCGCGGCGATGCGTTGCTGCTCGCGGGCGGCGGCTGCCTGGTCGGCCGCCGCCTGGTTTTCGGCGATGTTGCGCAGCAGGGTGGCCGAGCGCTGCTCGAAGGTCAGCGCGACCTGGTCCAGGCTGGCCTGCAGCCGCTGGGCCAGGGCTGCGGCGCCGTTGTCCAGGCGCTGGCTCACACCGTCGATCTGCTGCTGCACCGCGGCACCCAGCGCCTGCTGAACACCGGTGGCCTCGCGGGCCAGGCCGGCCAGCGTGGCCTGCACCGCAGGTTCGATGGCGGCACCGGCCAGGCGTGCACTGTCGGCCAGGCTGGTCTTCAGCGACTGGTCCACGGCCGCGGCCAAGCCGGTGTAGTTGCGCTGTGCGTCAGCCTGGAACTGCGCCTGGCTGGCCAGCAGGCTTGCGTGCAGCTGCTGGCCTTGCTGCGCCATCTGCAGCATCAGCGTCTGCAACTGCGTGGCCAGGGCCGGCATCAGGTCGGCCTGGGCCTGCATCAGGCGCAGCGACGCTTCGCGCTGGTGGCTGCGCGAGAGGCTGCGCAGCGGGCCGGCGATGCAGCTGTCGAGCTGCTGCGCCACCTGCTGGCGTTCACGCCGCGCCAATGCCGACATCAGGCCCAGCATCGCCGAGGTGGCGACGCCGGCCACCGAGGTGCCGAAGGCCAGGCCCAGGCC
>JBASTF010000143.1:0-1749 GCA_049274755.1 Rubrivivax sp.
GAGCCGCTGCGTGTGCTGGCGACGCGGCCGCCGGCGCCGACGGTGTCGCCGCTGCAGGCCGATGCGCTGCTGAAGTCCGGCCTGGCCACCGTCTACGACGTGGAGCGCCGCAGTGCTTTCGAGAAGCGCCACATCGCCGACGCGCTGTTCGCCGTTCCCGACCGGCTGGAGGGCTTCGTTGCCGACCTGGTGCCGGCCCAGGTGGTTGTCATCACCTCGTCCGACGGTGTGCTGGCGCGCACGGTGGCCGCCGAACTGGCGGCACGCAGTGGCCGCGACGTGCGGGCATTGGCGGGCGGCACATCGGCCTGGGTGGCGGCAGGCCTGGCCACACGCAGTGGCGCAGACGGCGTGCTGACCGGCGACGACGACCACTGGTACAGCCCTTACCAGCATGCCGACATCGCCCTGCGCAACGCTGGCTTCCAGGCCTATCTGGACTGGGAGATCGGTCTCGTTGCGCAGTTGCAGCGTGAAGGCGACATCGGCATCCGGCTGATCGAAGGCTAAGGTTCAACCGGGTTGCCAGACGGCCCTGGCGTAGAGCTCGGGGCCGAAGTCGGGCGCCACCTCAGCCTGCGCGCGTGTTGCGTGCAGGTCCAGGTCTTCGAGGAACAAGTCCTGCGAGATGCGGCGCACGGCGGCGGGCACGTCGCGCCGCATGCTGGGCACGTCGCCCAGCGGCCCGCCGGCACTGGTGAACCCCGCCGGATTGAAGACGTGGATCGCACCCAGCCAAGGCGCCGTGCCGGGTGTCCTGGCCTGGTACTCGAGGCCGGCGCCGAGGTAGGGCGACGCAGCCAGCGCGTCGTCGTCGTCGCCCGGCGGCGGTGTGTAGCGGTCGCGCCAGCGTGCGATCTGCGGCGCGATCATGGCCAGTTCGGCACGCTGCGACGGGTCGCTGCTGTAGCCGGTGCCGGCAATGACGAAGTCGAAGGCAAACGTCTGGCCCTGCACCGTCGTGACGACCTGGCCGCCTTCGGCCCGGGCGTCGGACCAGGCGGCGTTCAGGTGCAGGTGGAAGCTGTCCTTGTGCAGCAGCACCCGCTGCAGCGCATCGGCCGGTGGTGTGGACCCGGCGCGGCGGTGGCGCAACGCATGCTGCCAGCGCAAGGCGTCGGGCAGGGCATGGTGGTTGTCGTAGAAGCCAGGATAGGCGCGCGGTTTGGCAACGGCGCGTGCAGCGATGCCGTCGCGGCGCACAAACAGGTGCAAGGCCGCGGCGCCGGCTTCGAGCGCGGTGGCCGCGGCGTCGAAGGCCGAGGCGGCGGCACCGATCACCGCAACACGGCGACCGGCCAGGGCCGCGAAGTCGATGGTATCGGCCGTGTGTGCGGCCAGACCGGCACTGCGCAGCGGCTGCAGCCAGGCTGGCACGATGGGTGCACCGTTGCCGGCGATGCCGTTGGCCAGGACCAGCTTGCGTGTGGTTTCGCTGCGCTGCTGGCCATTCACTTCGAGTGTCAGCCGCAGGCCGGTGACGGCGCCGCCTTCCAGCGGCGAGACGCTCAGCAGCCGCGTGCCGTGGCGCACGCCGATGCCGACGAAGCCGCGGAACCAGTCCAGGTAGTCGGCCCAGGCCAGGCGTGGAATGCGGTCCAGTGCCGCATAGGCTTCGCGCCCCTGGCGGGCCTCGAACCAGGCCCGGAAACCGAGCGCGGTGATGCCGAGCTCGGGCCCGACGAGCTGTTTCGCGGTGCGCAGCTTGTGCATGCGCGCCCGTGTGCGCCAGACGCCGGTGTGTGCGCC
>JBASTF010000144.1:0-1679 GCA_049274755.1 Rubrivivax sp.
GGCTGGATGACGACCGCCGGGCTGCTGATGACCTGGTGGGTGGTGGCCGCCGTCGCCACCGACTTCATCGAACGTGTGCGCCCGCGTGGCGCCGGCACGCTGTGGCAGCATGTGCGCCAGCTGCCGCGCGCCGGCGTCGGCATGATGCTGGCCCACCTGGGCGTGGCCGCCTTCATCCTCGGCGTGACCATGGTGCGTGGCTACGAGGTCGAACGCGACGTGAAGATGAACGCCGGCGACAGCACCACGGCCCATGGCTACACCTTCACGTTCAAGGGCACACGCGAGATCGCCGGCCCGAACTACGACGCCATCCAGGGCCTGGTCGAGGTCACGAAGAACGGCCACCACGTCGCGGCCATGCTGCCCGAGAAGCGCATCTACCGCGTGCAGAGCAACCCGATGACCGAAGCTGCCATCGACACCGGGCTGACACGCGACCTCTATGTCTCGCTCGGCGAACCTGTGGACAACGGCCGCGCCTGGATCGTGCGCGTCTACGTGAAGCCCTTTGTCGACTGGATCTGGGGCGGCTGCCTGCTGATGGCCTTCGGCGGCCTGCTCGCCGTCACCGACCGCCGCTACCGCGCGAAGGCGCCCAGCACCGTGCCGGCTGCCGGCAGCACCGCCAACGCATGAAGATCCTGAAGTTCCTGCTGCCGCTGGCGCTGTTCCTGGTGCTGGTCGGCTTCCTGGCCGTGGGCCTGAAACGCGATCCGCGCGAAGTGCCGTCGCCGCTGATCGGCAAACCCGCGCCGGCGTTTGCCGCGCCGCGCCTGGACGACATCGCGCAGCAGATCCGCCGCGACGACCTGCTGGGCAAGGTCTGGGTGCTGAACGTCTGGGCTTCGTGGTGTGCACCCTGCCGCGAAGAGCATCCGGTGGTCACGGCCCTGGCACGCCGCGGCACGGCGCCGGTCTACGGCCTGAACTACAAGGACCAGCTGGCCGCTGCCCGCGGCTGGCTGCAGCAGCACGGCAACCCCTACGCCGCGACCCTGGTCGACGCCGACGGCCGCATCGGCCTGGACTTCGGCGTCTACGGCGTGCCCGAGACCTTCGTCATCGACAAGACCGGCACCGTGCGCTTCAAGCACGTGGGCGTGCTGACGCCCGCCGTCGTCGCCGAACGCATAGCACCGCTGATCCAGAGCCTGAATGCGCGCTGATCTTCTTGCCCTGCTGCTGGCCCTGCTGCTGCCCTGGGCGGCACTCGCCAACGAAGCCCGGCCTGCGGCCGACGACCCGGTGGTCGAAGCGCGCATGCTGCGCATCACCGCCGAGCTGCGCTGCCTGGTGTGCCAGAACCAGACCGTGGCCGACTCCCACTCGGGCCTGGCCGACGACCTGCGGCGCCAGGTGCGCGAAATGATCAACAAGGGCAGCAGCGACCAGCAGATCATCGATTTCATGACCGCGCGCTATGGCGACTTCGTGCTCTACCGCCCGCCGGTGAAAACCACGACGGCGCTGCTGTGGTACGGCCCGGCGGCCTTGCTGGCCCTGGGCCTGGCGGCCCTGGTGCTGGTGCTGCGCCGGCGCAACCGGCTGGCGCCCGAGGCCTTCGAGCCCGACCCCGACGAGACCCGATGACTTCTTCTGCGAACCCGCCGCTGCCGCGGCGCCTGCTGGCCGGCGTGGCCCTCTTCGTGCTGCTGGCTGCCGGCGGCGGCTATTGG
>JBASTF010000145.1:0-4586 GCA_049274755.1 Rubrivivax sp.
GCGTCGGCACTGCCCAGCAGCGCACGGGCCTGCGCGACCCGGGCCACCGCCACCTGGATGCCGGTGTTGCCACGTTCGGCGCGGGCCACCAGCTCGTCCAGCACCGGGTCGCCGAAGGCCTGCCACCAGCTGGCCGTGGCAGCGGCCGTTGCTCCCGTGGCGCCGGCTTCCTTGAATGTGGTCGGCAGCACCAGGCCGGCGTTGTCCGGCACGGTCGGCGGCGCCGCGCAGCCGGCCAGCACCAGGGCGGCCAGCAGCAGCGTGGTCTTGAAGCGTTTTCTCATGGCGTCTCTCCCTCGAACTCAATCGTCGCCGGCGGCCGGCTGGGCCAGCGGCAGGTCACCGTGGTGGCGCAGCGGCCGGTTGCCGGCCAGCTTGCGCAGCAGCACGTAGAACACCGGCGTCAGGAACAGGCCGAAAGCGGTGACACCGATCATCCCGGCGAACACCGCAATGCCCATGGCCTGGCGCATCTCGGCACCAGCGCCGGTGGCGGCGGCCAGCGGCAGCACACCCATCACGAAGGCCAGCGAAGTCATCAGGATGGGCCGCAGCCGCAGCCGGCTGGCTTCGATGGCGGCCTGCACCGGCGTGCGCCCGGCAATCTCCAGTTCACGGGCGAACTCGACGATGAGGATGGCGTTTTTCGCGCTCAGCCCAACCAGCACCACCAGCCCGATCTGCGTGAACACGTTGTTGTCGCCATGGCTGAGCCAGACCCCGGTCATCGCCGCCAGCAGGCCCATCGGCACGATGAGGATGATGGCCACCGGCAGCGTCAGGCTTTCGTACTGCGCGGCCAGCACCAGGAACACCAGCAGGATGGCCAGCGGGAACACCCAGGCCGCCGAGTTGCCGGCCAGGATCTCCTGGTAGGTGAGCTCGGTCCACTCGTAGCCGATGCCGGCCGGCAGCGTTTCGGCGGCGATGCGCTCGATGGCATCCTGCGCCTGGCCCGAGCTGTAGCCCGGTGACGGGCCGCCGTTGATGTCGGCCGAGAGGAAACCGTTGTAGCGCATCGCACGCTCGGGGCCGAAGCTGGGCTGCACCGTCATCAGCGCCGACAAGGGCAGCATCTCGCCGCTGGCCGAGCGCACCTTCAGCAGGCCGATGTCCTCGGCCCGTGCGCGGTACGCGGCATCGGCCTGCACACGCACGCTGTAGGTGCGGCCGAACTTGTTGAAGTCGTTGACGTACAGGCTGCCGAGATAGATCTGCATCGTCTCGAAGATGTCGGTCACGGCCACGCCGAGCTGCCGCGCCTTCGTGCGGTCGATGTCGGCATAGAGCTGCGGCACGTTGACCTGCCAGCTCGAAAACAGCCCGGCCAGTTCCGGCGCCTGCGAGGCCTTGGCCATGAAGGCCTTTACCGCGCCGTCCATCGCCTCGTAACCCAGCGACGCCCGGTCCTGCAGCTGCAGCTTGAAGCCACCGGTGGTGCCCAGGCCCTGCACCGGCGGCGGCGGGAACATCACGACAAACGCGTCCTGGATGCTGGCACCGTACTGCTGGTTCAGCGCCATCGCGATGGCGCCGGCGCTGAGGCCGGGGTCGCGGCGCTCGGAGAACGGCTTCAGCGTCGCGAACACGATGCCGGCGTTCGAACTGTTCGTGAAGCCGTTGATCGACAGGCCCGGAAACGCCACCGCGTGTTCCACACCCGGCTGCTTCAGCGTGATCTCGCCCATGCGGCGGATGACCTCGTCGGTGCGGTCCAGCGTGGCGCCGTCGGGCAGTTGCGCAAAGCCGATCAGGTACTGCTTGTCCTGCCCGGGCACAAAACCACCCGGCACGGCACGGAACAGCAGCGCCGTCACGCCGACCAGCACCAGGTAGATGGCCATCATCAGCGCCTTGCGCGAGATGACGCGTGTGACGCCGCCGCTGTAGGCCTGGGCACCGCGGCCGAAGAGCTTGTTGAAGCCGCGGAACAGCCAGCCGAACACATGGTCCATGCCGCGGGTCAGCGCATCCTTGGGCGCACCATGGCCCTTCAGCAGCATCGCGGCCAGCGCCGGCGACAGCGTCAGCGAGTTGATCGCCGAGATCACCGTGCTGATCGCAATCGTCAGCGCAAACTGGCGGTAGAACTGGCCGGTCAGCCCGGTGATGAAGGCCAGCGGCACGAACACCGCCACCAGCACCAAGGCAATCGCGATGATGGGGCCGGACACCTCGCGCATCGCGCGGTAGGTCGCGTCACGCGGGCTCAGCCCCGCCTCGATGTTGCGCTCGACGTTTTCGACCACGACGATGGCGTCGTCGACGACGATGCCGATGGCCAGCACCAGGCCGAACAGGCTCAAGGCGTTGATCGAGAAACCGAAGCCGTGCATCACGGCGAAGGTGCCGATCACGCTGACCGGCACCGCCAGCAGCGGGATGATGGACGCACGCCAGGTCTGCAGGAACAGGATGACAACCAGCACCACCAGCGCCACCGCTTCCAGCAGCGTGCGCACCACCGATTCGATGGACGCACGCACGAACTGCGTGGTGTCGTAGACGATCTCGTAGTCCACGCCCTCGGGCATGGTCTTCTTCATCTCCTGCATCGTCGCCCGCACCTGGTCGGCGATGGCGATGGCATTGCTGCCCGGCGCGGCGAAGACGCCGGTGGCGACCGCCGCCTTGTTGTCCAGCAGCGAACGCAGCGCATAGTCGGCAGCACCCAGCTCCAGGCGCGCCACGTCACGCAGGCGGGTCACCTCACCGGCCGCGCCGGTCTTGACGATGATCTCGCCGAATTCCTCTTCGCTCTGCAGCCGGCCCTGGGCGTTGACAGAGAGCTGCAGGTCCACGCCCTGCAGCCCCGGCGAGGCACCGACGACACCGGCCGCGGCCTGCACGTTCTGCTCGCGGATGGCACGCACCACGTCGCCGGCCGCCAGGCCGCGGGCGGCCATCTTCTGCGGGTCCAGCCAGGCACGCATCGCGTACTCGCCGCCGCCCCACAGCTGCACCTGGCCCACGCCTTTCAGCCGCGCCAGGCGGTCCTTCATGTTCAGCGCGGCGTAGTTGCGCAGGTAGTCGATGCCGTAACGGCCGTTCGGCGACACCAGGTGCACCACGAGGATGAAGTCCGGCGAACTCTTCACCGTGGTGACGCCGGTGCGGCGCACCTCTTCCGGCAGCCGCGGTTCGGCCTGGCCGACGCGGTTCTGCACCAGCTGCTGCGCCTTGTCGGGGTCGGTGCCCAGCGCGAAGGTCACGTTCAGCGTCATCACGCCGTCGGTCGTGGCCTGGCTGTTCATGTACAGCATGCCTTCGACGCCGTTGATCGCTTCTTCCAGCGGCGTGGCCACCGTCTCGGCGATGACCTTGGGGTTGGCACCCGGGTACTGCGCGCGCACCACCACGGTGGGCGGCACAACCTCGGGGTACTCGGAGACCGGCAGCACCCGCAGCGCGAGCAGGCCGGCGATGAACATCAGCAGCGAGAGCACGCCGGCGAAGATCGGCCGGTCGATGAAAAATTTCGACAGATTCATGGGGTTCCCTCCCTCGATCGCCAGCGCCCGTTCAGGAGCGCTGGGCGTTGGCGTCGGCATTGGCGCTTTTGGCACGCAGCTCGGGCTTGGCGTCCATCGCCACCGGCTGCGGCGCCAGCAGGGCGCCAGGGCGCACACGCTGCAGGCCGCCGACGACGATGCGCTCACCCGGCTGCAGGCCGCTCGTCACCAGGCGCAGGCCGTTCACCGAAGCGCCCAGCGTCACCTCGCGCCACTCGGCCTTGTCGCCGGCACCGACGATCATCACGAAACGTTTGTTCTGGTCGGTGCCGACCGCACGTTCGTTGATCAGCAAGGCCTTGCTGGTCTGCGGCTGGCCCATGCGCAGGCGTGCGAACTGGCCCGGCATCAGGCTGCCGTCCTGGTTGTCGAAGACCGCGCGCACGCGGATCGTGCCGCTCTTGGCGTCGACCTGGTTGTCCACCAGTTGCAAGCGCCCGGCATGCGGTTTGTCGGCGCTGGCCGCGGTGTCCATCTGCACCGGAATGCGTTCGAGCTGGGCCCGGGCGCTGCTGCCGCCGGGCAGGTTCTTCAGCGCCCGCAGCACGATCTGCTCGTCGGCGTCGAAGCTGGCGTAGATGGGGCTGACCGACACCACGGTGGCCAGCACCGGCGCGCCGGGGCCCGCGGCCACCAGGTTGCCGGCGCTGATCTCAATGCGGCCGATGCGCCCGGCGATCGGCGCCTTCACCTGCGTGTAGCCCAGGTTCAGCTGCGCCGTCTGCAGCGCGGCCAGCGCAGCACGCAGGTTGGCCTCGGCTTCGCGCAGCGTGTTGGCGCGGTCGTCGAACTCGCGCTGCGCGATCGCGCGTTCGTCCCACAGGCGCTGCGCACGCTGCAGTTCGGCCGTGCTGTACAGCACACGCGAACGTGCGGCCGCCACCTGGGCTTCGGCGCGGTCGACCTCGGCCGCGTAAGGCGCCGGGTCGATCGTGAACAGCAGGTCGCCCTGCTTGACGAGCGCCCCTTCGCGGAAGTGCACGGCCTGCACGGTGCCGGCGGCACGTGAACGCAGTTCGACGCGGTAGATGGCTTCCAGGCGGCCGGAGAACTCGTCCCAGGCCGCCACTTAGC
>JBASTF010000146.1:0-3955 GCA_049274755.1 Rubrivivax sp.
CACCATCCCCGGGCTGCGGCTGGTGGCGCCCGAAGGCGGGTTTTTCGCCTATGTGCACTGCGGTGCACTGCTGGGTCGCCGGCGGCCCGACGGCGGCGCCATCAGCAGCGACGCCGACCTCGTGGCCTGGCTGCTGGCGTCCCAGGGTGTGGCCGTGGTCGATGGCAGCGCCTACGGGCTCTCGCCCTACTTCCGGCTCTCGTTCGCGGTGGCCGATGCGCCGCTGGCCGATGCACTGGAGCGCATTGCACGCGCCGTCGCTGCGCTGCAGCCGGCGGAGGCCACGGCGTGAACGTCGACCTCTGGCTCACGACCGCTGTTGCCGCGTTGAAACCGCTGGGGCTGAACTACGCCTTTGTGCTCGACGCCAGCGAACGGTCGGCCTTTCTGCGTGGCCTCGTCGTCACGGTGCAGCTGTGCGCGCTGACCATTCCCTGCAGTCTGGCAGCCGGTGTCGCCATCGCCGCGATGCTGACCTCGGGCCGGCGCTGGCTGGTGCTGCCGGCGCGTGCCTTCGTCGAGCTCACGCGCAACACACCGACGCTGGTGCAGCTGTACTGCGCCTTCCTGGTGCTGAACATGCTGATCACCCAGCACCTGCGCAGCCAGGGCGCCGGCAATCCGCTGACGCCCTTTGTCTGGGTTGTCATCGTCGTCTCGCTGCACAAGGCCGTGTTCCATGCCGAGGCCTTGCGCGCCGGCATCGAGGCCGTGCCGCGCATCACGCTGGAAGCGGCGCGTTCGCTGGGCTTTTCGCGCCGGCTGCTGCTGCTGCAGGTGGAGCTGCCGCTGGCCGTCCGCTTCGCCCTGCCCTCGCTGGTGAACAACCTCGTCGACGGCGTGAAGATGACGGCCGTGGCCTCGGCCATCGCCGTCGGCGACGTGACCTACGAGTCCATCATGATCTGGACGCAGCGCGACAACGTGCTTGAACTGCTGCTGCTGATCCTGCTGTGGTTCGGGCTGCTGACCTGGGGCGTCAGCCGCGCCGGGCGCTGGCTGGAACTGCGTTTGCGGATGCCTGGTTATGGCCAGTGACAGCCTGCTGCCCGCAGCACTGCTGCACCTGTGGACCTGGTCGCCGGCCCTGCTGCGTGGCCTGTGGGCCAACATCGGCATCAGCCTGTGCGCCATTGCGCTGGGCACGGCCGTCGGCCTGGTGGTCGGTGCTCTGTCGCTGTCGCCGAACGCGGCGCTGCGCGCAGGCACCCGCTGCTGGGTGCAGCTGTTCCGCAACGCGCCGATGCTGGTGCTGATTTATTTCACGACCTATGTGTTCCCGTTCGAGATCCGGCTTGCCGGCTGGAGCGTCCCGTTCCCGGACTGGGTGAAGGTGGTGCTCGGCCTGGCCCTGCCCACCAGCGCCAACGTCGCCGAGATCTTCCGCGGCGCCATCCAGTCCATTCCCAGCGCGCAATGGGAAGCGGCGCAGTCGCTGGCCTTCCGCCGGCGCCAGATCTTCCGCCTCATCGTGCTGCCGCAATGTGTGCGCCGCATGCTGCCGCCCTGGATGAACCTCTACGCCAGCATCACGATGGCCACCTCGCTGGCCTCGCTGGTGGGTGTGCACGACGTTGTCGACACGGCCCAGGTGGCCAGCAACACGGTGGCCCGCACCGACTTCACCATCCTCGTGTACTTCACGCTGCTGGCGCTGTTTTTCGCCTACTGCTACCCCATCGCCCGCGCCACACAAGCCCTGGAACGCCGCCATGAACGCCACTGAACCCTTTCTGCGGCCGGACACCGGCACCCGCGGCCAAGCCCCGCTCGTGCAGCTGCGCGACGTGCACCTGCGCTTCGGCGCCAACGAGGTGCTCAAAGGCATCGACGTCGAGGTGCGGCGCGGCGAAGCCGTCAGCATCATCGGCCCCTCGGGTTCGGGCAAGAGCACCATCCTGCGCTGCATCACCGGCCTGCTGCGCCCGCAGCAAGGGCAGATCCGCGTCGGCGACACCGCCGTCGAGACACTGCGCAGCGAAGACGAGCTGATCGCCCTGCGCAAGCGCGTGGGCTTCGTGTTCCAGCAATACAACCTGTTCCCGCACCTCACGGTGCTGCAGAACCTGGTGATCGCGCCGACGCGTGTGGTCGGCCGTTCACGCGCCGAGGCAGAACAGCAGGCGCGTGAGCTGCTGGCCCGGGTGCGGCTGTCGGACAAGGAGAAGGCCTACCCGGGTGAACTCTCGGGCGGCCAGCAGCAGCGTGTGGCCATCGCGCGGGCGCTGGCGATGCGGCCCGAGCTGATCCTGTTCGACGAAGTGACCTCGGCGCTGGACCCGGAAACCGTCGGCGAGGTGCTGACGGTGATCCGCGAACTCGTGGACGACGGCATGACCTGCGTGCTCGTGACACACGAGATGCGTTTTGCCGCCGAGGTCAGCCACCGCATCTACTTCACCGAGGCCGGCCGCATCGTCGAACACGGCGCGCCGGCGCAGATCTTCGGCCACCCCGAGCAGGAACGCACACGCGCCTTCCTGCGCCGCGCGCTGGGCGCCGTGGCCCGGCTGCCGGCCGGCTTCGACGCCGCGTTTGCTTCCACCCCATGAACCAAGCCCAACCCCCAGGCCTGCACCTGAACACCCGCCTGCTGCACGCCGGCGTCCCCACGCTGCGCGACGGCGCCGGCCCGGTGAACGTGCCGGTGGTGCGCACGAGCACCGTTCGCTTCGAGAACCTGCAGGCGCTGGACGAACGCCAGCAGCGCCGTGCTGCCGGCGACCGTGCGCCTGCATACGGCCGCCATGGCCTGGACACGCACCAGGCCTTGGAGGAAGCGCTGTGCACGCTGGAAGGCGGGCACCGTGCCTTCCTCGCGCCGTCGGGCCTGTCGGCCATCACGCTGGTGCTGCTGGGCCTGCTGAACCCGGGCGACCATGCCCTGGTGGCCGACGGCGTCTATGCCCCGGTGCGGCGTGTCGACAAGACACTGCTGCAGCGCCTGGGCATCACGCTGCAGTACTTCTCGCCGGCGCACGACGACCTGGCGGCCCTGATCCGGCCGCAGACCAGACTCGTCTACCTGGAGTCGCCGAGCTCGCTGCTGTTCGAGGTGCTGGACCTGCCGCAGCTGGCCGCCATCGCCCGTGCACGCGGTGTCACCGTGGCCGTGGACAACACCTGGAGCGGCGGCTGGTTCCTGCAGCCGCTGACGCTGGGCGCGAACATCAGCATCCAGGCCGCGACCAAGTACATCGCCGGCCACTCCGACGTGATGCAAGGGGTGGTCATCGTCGACAGCCCGGAGCTCGCCGCCCGCATCGCCACGGCACACGAGGCGCTGGGGCTGACGGTCGGCGCCGACGACGCCTACCTCGCACTGCGTGGCCTGCGCACGTTGCCGCTGCGCCTGGCCCAGCACCAGCGGCATGCCACACTGGTGGCACAGTGGCTGCAGCGCCAGCGCGGCGTCGGCCGTGTCTGCTATCCGGCGCTACCGAGCGACCCCGGCCATGCGCTGTGGCAGCGCGACTTCAGTGGTGCCAGCGGCCTGGTGTCGTTCGCCTTCCGCGGCGCCAGCACCGAAGCCGCGCGCCAGTTCGTCGATGCGCTGCAACTGTTTGCCATCGGCGCCTCCTGGGGCGGCTACGAAAGCCTGGCGCTGCTGGCACCGCCCGAGCGCCTGCGCGAGCACCGGCAGTGGCAGCTGGGCGACACGCCGGTGGTGCGGCTGCACGTGGGCCTGGAAGACCCCGAGGACCTGATCGCCGATCTGGACCAGGCCTTGCACCGCGCGCTGGCATGACGGCGCCCGACCCCGACCAAGGCGCCCGCGAGGCGCTGCGCCTGCTGGGGCCGGCCCCGGACAACTGGGTGCCGCCGCGTGCCGGCCTGGACCACAACGTCGTCATCGTCGGTGCCGGCCAGGGCGGCTGCGCGTTTGCGCTGGCGCTGCGGCGCGCCGGCATCGGCGGTGTTTCGCTCATCGACGCGGCGCCGGACGGCGCACACA
>JBASTF010000147.1:0-5709 GCA_049274755.1 Rubrivivax sp.
CGCCGGGCGTGTGGCGCTGGGGCCGCCGCCGGTGTCGCGCAACAAGGATGAACTGCGCCGCAACATCGCGCGCCGCCTGGTGGCCGCACATCCGGATGGCAGCTACCTCGGCAAGCCGCCGGACATCCTGCTCGCGATTCCGGTGCTGGAGATCGAGCTCAACGGCGACGGCAGCGTGAAAAACGTCAAGGTGCTGCGTGAGCCCAGCCAGGCCAAGGACACGACCAAGCTCGCCGTCGATGCGGTGCGCCGCGCCGCGCCGTATGGCGACGTGTCCAAGCTGCCCAAGCCCTGGACCGTGGTCGAGACTTTCCTGTTCAAGGACGACCGCAAGTTCAAGCCACGCACGCTGGACGAGTGAGGGCACCCGGCGGCGGCCGGAGATTGGGCACAATGCCTCGATGTTCCTGACGCTGCCGACGCTGCTCACCTGGGCACGCATCTTCGCCATCCCGCTGATCATCGGCGTGTACTACGTGCCGATGGACATGGGCATGCGCAACCTGGTGGCGACGGTGATGTTCGTGTTCTTCGCGCTCACCGACTGGCTGGACGGCTGGCTGGCGCGCAAGCTGAACCAGACCTCAGCCTTCGGCGCCTTTCTCGACCCGGTGGCCGACAAGTTCCTGGTCTGCGCTTCGCTGCTGGTGCTGGTGCACCTGCAGCGCGCCGACGTGTTCGTGGCCCTGGTCATCATCGGCCGCGAGATCGCGATCTCGGCACTGCGCGAGTGGATGGCGCAGATCGGCGCCTCGCGCAGCGTGGCCGTGCACATGCTGGGCAAGCTGAAGACCGCGGCGCAGATGGTGGCCATCCCCTTCCTGCTGTTCGACGGCAGGCTCTTCGGTGCCATCGACACCCATGCCTGGGGCACCTGGCTGATGTGGGTGGCCGCCGTGCTGACCGTCTGGTCCATGGTGTACTACCTGCGCAAGGCGATCCCGGAGATCCGCGCCAAGGTGCGCTGAACCGGCGATGAACGCGGTGGCCACAACGGGGCAGCGCGACCAGGCGCTGCGCGCGATGCCCGGGGTGTTCGTGCTGATCTGGAGCACAGGCTTTGTCGTCGCGCGCTACGGCATGCCGCATGCGCCGCCGCTGGGCTTCCTGGCGCTGCGTTTCGGGCTCTCGGTGCTCGCCTTCGGCGCCTGGATTGCGCTGACACGGCCGGCCTGGCCGCAGGGCCGCGCACAGTGGTGGCACCTGGCCGCCACCGGCGTGCTGCTGCATGCAGGCTACCTCGGCGGCGTCTGGGCGGCGGTGAAGCTGGGGCTGGGTGCCGGCACCGTGGCCCTGGTGGTCGGCTTGCAGCCGGTGCTGACGGCGCTGTGGGTCAGCGCCACCGGGCAGGAGCACCGCATCGCGCCGCGCCAGTGGGCAGGCCTGGGGCTGGGGCTGTTGGGGCTGATGCTGGTGGTCTGGCACAAGCTGGGCGTCGGCGAGATCAGCCCCGCGACACTGACGCTGGCGGTGCTGGCGCTGCTGTGCATCACCGCCGGCACGCTGTACCAGAAGCGTTTTGTCGCGCCTTGTGATTTCCGCACCGCCAGCGCGGTGCAACTGGCGGCGGCCTGCGCCGTGCTGGTCCCAGGTGCGCTGCTGGAGCCGGGCCACTTCGACTGGCACCCGCATGCCATCGGCGCGATGGCCTGGTCGGTGCTGGCGCTGACCCTGGGTGCGAGTTCGCTGCTGTACCTGATGATCCAGCGCGGCGCCGCCACCCGTGTGACCAGCCTGATGTACCTGGTGCCGCCGTGCACGGCCGTGCTGGCCCGGCTGCTGTTCGATGAACACCTCAGCGCCACGGTGATCAGCGGCATGCTGCTGACGGCGCTGGGTGTGGGCCTGGTGGTGAAACAACGCTGATGGCCGCCTTCGACACGCTGCGGACCCTGGACCTGGCAGTTGCCGGTGCGCGCATCCGTGTGCGCCATGGCGGTTCGGGGCCGCCGTTGCTGCTGCTGCATGGCCATCCGCAGACGCATTGGATGTGGCACCGCGTGGCGCCGCAACTGGCCGAACGTTTCAGCCTCGTGCTGGCCGATCTGCGCGGTTATGGCGACTCTTCGCGCGAGGGGCCGTTCGACAAACGCACGATGGCGGCCGACATGCATCGTGTGATGCAGGCGCTGGGCCACACCCGCTACGCCGTGCTGGCGCACGACCGCGGCGCACGGGTCGCGCACCGGCTGGCGCTGGACCAGGGCGAAGCCGCGGTGTCGCAGCTGATGCTGCTGGACATCGCACCGACGCTGGCGATGTACGGACACACCGGCGAGGCCTTTGCACGCGCCTACTGGCACTGGTTCTTCCTGATCCAGCCGCCGCCGTTGCCGGAGCGCCTGATCAACGCCGACCCGGTGGCCTATCTGCGCGACGTGATGGGCCGCCGCCATGCCGGCCTGGCGGCGTTTGCGCCCGAGGCACTGGCCGAGTACCAGCGCTGCATCGCGCTGCCCGGCACGGCGGCGTCGATCTGCGGCGACTACCGCGCCTCGGCCGGCATCGACCTGGAACACGACAGCGCCGACCGCGCCGCCGGCCACCGGCTGGCGATGCCGCTGCGTGTGCTGTGGGGCGCCGAAGGCGCGGTGGGCCGTTGCTTCGACGTGCCCCGGCTGTGGGCCGATGCGGCGCAGCAGTTCAGCGGCAGCAGCCTGCCCTGCGGACACTACATCGCCGAGGAAGCGCCGGACCTGCTGCTGGCCGAGGCGCTGGCGTTTTTCGAGGCCAGGCACGGCGCATGAGCAGGTCGGTTGCGCAGTCCCTGTCAGAGTCGTATCAACTGGTTTCGCACGGCGCACAGCGCCGCGCGGATCGTGTTGTCAAGCGAGGAATCACGCGGGTTGCCAACGCATTCCTCACCGCGGGTGCTGACGCAGCGCGGACATAGAATCGTTGGCCCCTTGACACTGCAATCACCCCCGGCTGTAATGGTTTTGCGGGGTCTGCCGAGTGTTTTGCGGCACCAGACACACCACCACCGACCCGAACCCGATACATCCTTGAGAGGGGGTACTTTCGTGAACAAGACGGAACTGATTGAACACATTGCCAAACAAGCCGACATCTCCAAAGCCGCCGCCACGCGCGCGCTGGAGGCCATCATCGGCGGCGTGAAGACCACGCTGAAAAAGAGCGGCAGCGTGTCGATCGTCGGTTTCGGCACCTTTGCCGTCACCAAGCGTGCGGCCCGCACCGGCCGCAACCCGCGCACCGGCGACGCGATCAAGATCAAGTCGGCCAAGGTGCCGAAGTTCCGCCCCGGCAAGGCGCTGAAGGACGCGCTGAACGGCGGCAAGTGAACCTCGCCGTCCTGGGGGCTTAGCTCAGTTGGTAGAGCGGCGCCCTTACAAGGCGTAGGTCGGCGGTTCGAACCCGTCAGCCCCCACCAAGCCGGATAGAATCCGGCCCCGGCGTCCACCCCCGATACCAGAGAGAAGGCGAACCACGGTTCGCCTTCTTCGCTTCAGCGGCGCCACCGTCTGTGTTCCCGCGGTTCGTTGCAAGGCCTTCCGATGTTCGACTTCGTCCGTACCCATTCCCGCCTGGCGCTGGGCGTCATGGTGCTGCTGATCTTCCCGTCCTTCGTGTTCTTCGGGATCCAGGGCTATTCGCGTTTCACCGAGGGCGGCAACGAAACCGTGGCCAGCGTCGACGGCAACGCGATCACACGCGCCGAGTGGGACCGCGCCCACCAGCGCAACGTCGAACGCCTGCGCCGGCAGATGCCCAACATCGACGCCGCGCTGCTGGACACGCCGCAGATGAAACGCGAGACGCTGGACGGCCTGCTGCGTGAACGCGTGCTGCTCAGCCAGGCCAGCAAGGCCCACCTGGTGCCCGATGACGCGCGCCTGCAGCGCCTGTTCGTCACCGACCCACAGTTCGCCCAGCTGCGCAATGCCGACGGCACCGTCAACCGCGACCTGCTGGCAGCACAAGGCATGAGCCCGCAGATGTTCGAACAGCAGCTGCGCCAGGAGTTCGGCATGCAGCAGGTGCTGCAGGCCGTGGGCCAGAGCTCGATCGCGCCGATGGCCGTGGTGGGCAGCGCGCTCGACGCGCTGCTGCAGCGCCGCGAAGTGCAGCTGCAGCGCTTCGACGCCGCGCAGTTCATGGGCCAGGTGACGCCGAGCGACGCCGACCTCGAGGCCTACTACAAGGCCAACGAAGCGCAGTTCAAGGCCAGCGAACAGGCCAGCATCGAATACGTGACGCTGACGCTCGACGCGCTGAGCAAGGGCGTGGCCGTGCCGGAAGAAGACCTGCGCCGCTACTACACCGAAAACGCCAGCCGCTACACGGCGACCGAAGAGCGCCGCGCCAGCCACATCCTGATCAAGGCCGAACCCGACAAGAAGGCGGCCAAGGCCAAGGCCGAGGAACTGCTGGCCCAGGTGCGCAAGGCGCCGGCCAGCTTCGCCGAGGTGGCGAAGAAGAACTCGCAGGACCCGGGCTCGGCAGCCCAGGGCGGCGACCTCGACTTCTTCGGCCGCGGCATGATGACCAAGCCTTTCGAAGACGCCGTGTTCGCGATGAAGACCGGCGAGATCAGCAACGTCATCGAAAGCGATTTCGGTTTCCACATCATCACGCTGACGGCGGTGAAGGGCGGCGACAAGAAACCTTTCGAAGCCGTGCGTGCCGAGATCGAGGCCGAGGTGCGCAAGAGCCTGGCGCAGAAGAAGTACGCCGAGGCCGCAGAGCAGTTCACCAACACCGTCTACGAACAGCCGGACAGCCTGCAGCCGGTGATCGACAAGCTCAAGCTCGACAAGCAGACGGCCACCGTGCAGCGCACGCCGGCGCCAGGCGCCACCGGCGCGCTGGGCTCGGCCAAGCTGCTGGCCGCGGTGTTCTCCAACGATGTGGTGCGCAACAAGCGCAACACCGATGCCGTGGAGATCGGCGCCAACCAGCTGGCTGCCGCGCGCATCGTCACGCACACACCAGCGCGCACGCTGCCGCTGGCCGAAGTGAAGGAGCGTGTGCGCCAGCGCGTCGTCGCGTCGATGGCGGCCAAGAAGGCCCGCGAAGACGGCGCCAAGCGCCTGGCCGACCTGCAGAAGACGCCGACCGAAACGCTGCCGGTGACGCTGACACTGTCGCGCCCGCAGTCGCAAGGCCTGCCGCGCGAGATCGTCGACGCGGTGCTGCGCGCCGACGCCGGCAAGCTGCCGGCAGTGATCGGCATCGACCTCGGCGAAGCCGGCTACGCCGTCGCCCGCGTGACGCAGGTGTTGCCGCGCGAGGCCGTGCCCGGCGGCGATGGCCCGCTGCAGCAGCAATACGGCCAGGCCTGGGCGAATGCCGAGGCACAGGCCTACCTGGCTGCGCTGAAGAAGCGCCACAAGGCCGAGGTCAAGGAAGCCGTGGTGGCAGCAGCTGCTGCCTCGTCGGCAACGCCATGAAGGGCGCTATACTCTAGGGCTCTGCGGTGGCTGTAGCTCAGTTGGTAGAGTCCCAGATTGTGATTCTGGTCGTCGTGGGTTCGAGTCCCATCAGCCACCCCAAGTAGTCGTCCCATAGGGTCTCACCTAGTGTCCTGTCCCGTTAATTTCTGGCATTAATCGTGCATGCCATTGCGGCATCTTGGGAACGGAGATGCCGCGATGAGAACGGGCAGACCGAAGGTCGAGTTGCTGCTGACGGATGAGGAGCGATCGCAGCTTCAGTCCTTTGTTCGCAGCCGTTCGCTGCCTGCTG
>JBASTF010000148.1:0-2577 GCA_049274755.1 Rubrivivax sp.
GCCGGCGACCAGGCCGGCCAGCGAGAAGTAGAACACCGTGCGTGCCTCGGGCTCGCCGGCACGGCCGAGCGCGCTGATCTGCAGGTAGGCCATGGCCGCCAGCAGCCCCGAGGCCAGGCCGCCCAGGCCATGCCAGAGCTGGTGCTGTTCGATGGTCGGCTGCAGGATCAGCGCGACGCCGACGAAGCCTGTCAGCACCGCGGCAAACAGCCGGCCGTCGATGCGGCCGTTGCCGAACAGGCTGGCGCCGCCGATCAGGAACAAGGCCATCCACACCGACGAGGTGTAGTTCAGCGTCATCGCGGTGGCGATCGGCAGCCCGCCGACGGCGTAGAACCACAGGCACAGCGACGCAACGCCGGAGACGTTGCGCCAGACATGCATCGCCGGCACCGGCGTGCGCAGCGCGATGCCGCGGCGGCGCAGCAGCACCGCCATCATCACGAAGCCGACCAGGGCGCGGTAGAACACCAGCTCGCCGACGCTGTACTGGCTGGACGCCAGCTTCACGCACAGCCCGGTCACCGCAAACAGCAGCGCCGCGCCGGCGATCAGCAGCGGCGCCTGCCAGCGTGCCGCCGGCGCTATGGCGCCATCCCCATCTCGCGGCGGTACCACTCGTGGAACTGCTGCATGCCGTCTTCCATCGGGCTCTGGTAGGGGCCGACCTCGTTGTCGCCGCGCTCCATCAGCGCCTTGCGGCCGGCGTCCATGCGCAGTGCGATCTCGTCGTCTTCGACGCAGGTCTCCATGTAGGCGGCCTGCTGGGCCTCGACGAAGTCGCGTTCGAACAGCGCGATCTCCTCGGGATAGAAGAACTCGACGAGGTTCAGCGTCTTCTGCGGCCCTTGCGGGAACAGCGTCGACACCACCAGCACCTGCGGGTACCACTCGACCATCACCGTCGGGTACAGCGTCAGCCAGACCGCGCCCTGGCGTGGTGGCTGACCGCCATGCACCTGGCGCACCGCGTCGTGCCAGCGCCGGTAGACCGGCGAGCCCGGGCGCTCCAGCCCCTGCTGCACACCGACGGTCTGCACCGAGTGGTGGCGGCCGAACTCCCAGCGCAGATCGTCACAGCTGACAAAACCGCCGAGGCCGGGGTGGAAGGGGCCGACGTGGTAGTCCTCGAGGTAGACCTCGATGAAGGTCTTCCAGTTGTAGTCGCAGCTGTGCAGATGGGCACGGTCGAAGACATGGCCGCTGAAGTCCAGGTCGGCCGCAGCGCCCAGGTCGGCCAGGTCGCTGGCGATGTTGCGCCCGTTGTGCTCGAACAACAGGCCATGCCAGTTCTGCAACGGGTAGTTGCGCAGGTTCAGGCAGGGGTCGCTCTCGAAGTGCGGTGCGCCGACCAGCTGGCCATGCAGGTCGTAGGTCCAGCGGTGCAGCGGGCACACGACGTTGGCGCCGGTGCGGCCGCGGCCACGCAGCATCACCGCCTGACGGTGGCGGCAGACGTTGGAGATCAGCTCGATGCCGCCGGGCGTGTGCACCAGGGCCCGGCCTTCGCCTTCCTGGACCAGCGTGTGGAAATCGCCGACCTCGGGCACGGCCAGGGTGTGCCCGACGTAGCGCGGTGCATGCTGAAAGATGAGTTCCTGTTCGCTGCGGAACAGGCCCTCGTCGAAATAGCTGGAAACCGGGAGTTGCGAGCTGCTTTGCTCAAGAGCTTCGAGACTGATGCTCAGGTCAGACATGATCCAATCGGATCCTCCAAATCAGGATGTCCAAACCCCCGCCCGGTGGCCCCGCGGGCGGGTTTCTTCCATGCCCGTCGGCCAGGGTGGCAGGCGAGCGAGGGCGGGATTCTACCCACCCCCCAAGATCGTGCCGGACCCGTTCCCTAGAGGGCGGCGTCCAGGGGGCTTGGAACTAGAATCCCGGCTCGTTTCCACGTCACGAAATGCCACGTTCTTCCGCTTCCAAGGAACCAGCCAGCTACGAACAAGCCATGGCCGAGCTCGACCAGCTGGTGCAACAGATGGAAGGCGGCCAGCTGCCGCTGGACCAGTTGCTGGACGGCTACCGCCGCGGCGCCGACCTGCTGGGCTATTGCCGCGGCCGGCTGCAGGCCGTGGAAGAGCAGGTCAAGCTGCTTGATGACGGGCAACTGAAGACATGGACACCGTCGCCGTGAGTTTTGATGCCTGGGCCCGCGCCCACCTCGACGCCGTCGAAGCCGCGCTCGACCGCTGGGTGCCGGCCGATGCACCGGCTGGCCTGGGCGGGGCCATGCGCTACGGCGTGCTCGATGGCGGCAAGCGCCTGCGCCCGCTGCTGGTGATGGCGGCCTGCGAAGCGCTGGCCGGCGACGCGTCGGTGGCGATGCGCGCCGCGGTGGCCGTGGAACTGATCCACGCCTATTCGTTGGTGCACGACGACATGCCGTGCATGGACAACGACGTGCTGCGCCGCGGCAAGCCCACGGTGCACGTGAAGTACGGCGAAGCCCAGGCCATGCTGGCCGGCGATGCGATGCAGGCCCTGGCCTTCGAGGTGCTGACACCCGAGCAGGGCATGGCGCCGGCGCTGCAGGCGCGGCTGGTGGCCTTGCTGGCGCGCAACGCCGGCCATGCC
>JBASTF010000149.1:0-1598 GCA_049274755.1 Rubrivivax sp.
GTGCCGGGGAGGGCGCAGGCGCGGGCGCGGGGGCCGGGGCCGGGGAAGGCGCCGCTGCAGCCTTGGCGCTGACGTTGACCACCAGCTGCCGGCTGCTGCCGATGCTGTCGTTGACGAGCACGCGGTAGCTGTCGGCCGGCACCTTGTCGCTGGCGGCGACGATGGCGGTGTCGGTCAGCCCGCCGGCGAAGCTGATCGTCAGGCCTTCGGCCGGTGCGTCGAGCAGCCGCACGGAATACGGCTTGCTGCCGCCGCTGATGGCAAAACCCTTGCCGCTGCCGGCCTTGGCTTCCAGCGCCAGCGTCGCAGGCTCCAGCGCCAGCGGCAGCACCACGTCGGCGACGTTGCAGGCCTTCAGCGCCGTGACGACCGCCGCGCCGTCCACCGGCGCCAGGGCTTCGTTGACGGCCGTGGTGGCGGCGATCAGTTCCCTGGCCGCCTCGTCCATCGCCCTCAGGTCGGTTTCCAGCGCCTGGGCCGTCGCTGCCGCCGACTTCGCACCTGGCGGCGTGGCCTGGTTGTAGCGGCCCAGCGCATCGGCCAGTGTCTTGTCGATGCCTGCGCCGGGTGCAAAGGCCGAGGCAAAGCCGCCCAGGCCGGCCAGCACCTGCTGCACCGCGGAGACGTCGGGCACCGTGGCTGCGATGACACCGTCGACCTTGGCCGCGATGCCCAGCACGGCGTTGTGCAGGCGGCGGCCGATCTCGCGGGTGTCGGTGGCCAGCTTGTCGGCCGCCTTGCGCGACTTGTCGGCTTCGGCCAGGGCGGCGTTCATGCCGGTGATGGACTTGGTGGCGCTGGCCAGCGCGGCGTCGTCGGCGGCCTTCTCCTTCGTGGCCGCCTCCAGCGATGTCTGCGCCCTTGCCGCCGCCGTTGCTGCGGCCGTGCGCGCCGCCACGAGCCGCCGGTTGGCCTCGGCCAGCGTCTTCAGCTGCGTCTCGTCCAGGTCCAGCGGGATCACCGCCGCATGCGCGCAGTCGAGCGCGCGGATGCCGGCGTCGAAGGCCAGCACACGGCGGCGGTCCAGCGTCAGGCTGGCGATGGCAAACGAACCGCCACCGATCAGCGAAGCGCCGACGATGGCGTCCGGATGCGCCTTGCCGGCAGCGAGGCCGGCCACCAGCACGCCCAGGCCGACCAGGGTGCTGCTCGACATCTGCGTCGTGTTCAGCTGATCGGCCATGGCCTCGCGGTAGGTGGCGCGCAGGCGGAACAGCAGCTTGCGCGCTTCGGGCAGGGTCATCGACGTCGCAGCGCTCTCGCTCTCCGCGACGCTGAAGCCGGGGCTCTTCAGCCCGACCAGCGGCGGCCCGGCACAGCCGGCCAGCAGCACGGCCAGCGCCAGGGTGGACAGCGGTGCATGCAGCGTCGACCGGCCCATGGTGTTGCTCCTTCCATCCTTCAAGGCAGCCCGTGCGACCCGGGCTCTTACGCACTCTAGGCGCGTTGCCCCGCAGGGCCATCCCGCTGTATAGGGACGCCGGAGCGGCCGGCGCGCATCGACGCCGTCACGGCGCCGCTGGCGGACTGACGCGGTTCAGCGCCTCCAGCTGCGCCGGCGTGCCGACGTTGTGCCACTCGCCGCGCCAGGGCAGGCC
>JBASTF010000150.1:0-3145 GCA_049274755.1 Rubrivivax sp.
CGGCGGTGCTGCGCCACGCCGAGCGCGCCGCGCCGCGCCAGGATTTGTCGATGCCGGTGGCGATCTCGGCCCACCACGTGCATCTCACCCAAGAGGCCGTCGAGGCTCTGTTCGGCGCCGGCCACACGCTGCGCGTGTTGCAGTCGCTCAGCCAGCCCGGCTTCTTCGCCGCCGAGGAAACGGTTTCCGTGATCGGCGAGCGCGACCGGCTCGAACGCGTGCGCGTCGTCGGGCCTTGCCGGGCGGCCAACCAGATCGAGGTCAGCCGCACCGAGGCCATCCGGCTCGGGATCGATGCGCCGCTGCGCCTGTCCGGCGATCTAGCGGGCAGCCCCGAGGTCACGCTGGCGGGGCCGGCCGGGACCTTGCGCACCACGGGTTTGATCGTTGCGCGCCGCCACCTGCACCTGACGAGCGTCGATGCGCGGCGGCTCGGCATCGAAGACCGCGGGGAGATCGAGGTCGCGCTCGACACGCCGCGCGGCACGGTGTTGCGCCATGTCGCCCTGCGTGTCGACGACGGTGCGGTGCTCGAACTGCATCTGGACACCGACGAGGCCAACGCTGCGGGTTTGCGCGGAGCCGGCGAGGGCGTGCTGCAGGGCGCCGCCTGCACGGCCCGCGTTTGCGGCCCGCGCGACCACGAGAACCACGCGTCCTGCGAGACGCATTGATCGACAGGAGAAACGTCATGGCAAGCAACGAAGTCGTCCTTTGCGGTGCGGTTCGCACCCCCATCGGCACCTACGGCGGTGCGCTCAAGGACCTGCCGGCCAGCGAACTCGGCGCCGCGGTGATCCGCGAGACGCTGCTGCGCAACGGCCTTGCCGGAGCGCAGGTGCAGTCGCTCGTGATGGGCAACGTCATTCAGGCTGGCAACCGGATGAACCCGGCTCGCCAGGCAGGGCTCGCGGCGGGGCTTCCCGTCGAAGTGCCCGCGCTGACGGTCAACCGTGTCTGCGGATCCGGGGCGCAAGCCGTCGTCAGCGCAGCGCTCGAGGTGGCCGCCGGCATGGTCGACTGCGCGGTGGCCGGCGGCATGGAGAACATGGACCGCGCGCCCTACCTGCTGCCGCAGGGACGCTGGGGTGCGCGCATGGGCGACGTGACGCTGTTCGACAGCATGCTGCTGGACGGCCTGCACGACGCCGTCAGCGGGCAGCATGCCGGCTGGCACACCGAGGACCTGGTGATCCGTTGCGGCGTTTCGCGGGAGGACCAGGACCGCTGGGCGCTGCGCTCGCAGCTGGCGTTCTCGGCCGCGCAGGCCGCCGGCCGCTTCGACGGCGAGATCGTCACCCTGCAGGTGCCCGGTCGCAAGGGGCCGGTGCCGTTCGCACGCGACGAGCACAACCGGCCTGAGACGACGATGGAGTCGCTGGCGCGGCTCAAGCCCGCATTCCGCAAGGAGGGCACCATCACCGCGGGCAATGCGCCCGGCCTCAACAGCGGCGCGGCCGCCATGGTGGTGGCCGAGCGTGGCTGGGCCGAGCGCCAGGGGCTGCAACCGCAGGCCCGATTGGCGGCGTTCGGCATCGGCGCCGTGGACCCGAACTTCTTCGGGCTCGGGCCGCTGCCCGCCGTGCGCCAGGCGCTCGAGCGCGCCGGCTGGACCATCGGGGACGTCGACCGGGTCGAGATCAACGAGGCGTTCGCGGCGATCGCGCTGGCCTGCCAGCGCGAGCTCGGTTTCGCCGAGGACGTGGTCAATGTCGAGGGCGGCGCCATCGCGCACGGGCACCCGATCGGAGCGACCGGAGCGGTCCTCACCACCCGGCTGCTGCACGCGATGCAGCGCGACGGCCTGCGCCGCGGCGTCGTGACGCTGTGCATCGGCGGCGGCCAAGCCGTTGCGCTGGCGCTCGAGCGGATCTGAGCAATGCAAGCCGGCCCGGTCACGCAGGGACTTGACCCATGTGCAGCACCCGGGTCGAGACTCGCTGCCCGGGAGTCGACGCGGCCCTGCGGCGACGGAGAAGTGCGATGCGATTGATCGACTGCGCGCGGCAGGCCGGCGTGACCACCGACACGCTGCGCCACTATCTGCGGGTCGGCCTGGTGGAGGCGGACGGTCGGACCGAGAACGGCTACCGCACGTTCTCGGCACGCAGTGTCGCGCGCGTGCGCTTCATCCGCGGCGCGCTGGCGCTGGGCTTCACGCTCAGGGACGCCGGTGAACTCGTCGAGATGGGCCAGCGCGGCGAACTGCCGTGTCCGCGCGCGCGCACCTTGCTCGACCAGCGCCTGGCGGAGCAGGGGTGCCAGCTGGACGAAGCGCTGCGCCTGCATCGCCGCATGCAGCGGGCGGTGGCCGACTGGAAGAGGCGTCCCGACGGCGTGCCCGATGGCCACTCGGTGTGTGGCCTCATCGAAGGGTTCGCGCAGGATACGGCGTCGGCCGCGCGAGGTGAACGTGGAGCTTCCGTCCGGCGAAGGGGCGGGGGATGAAACAGGTCGCCGGTCCGATCCTGGCGCTCTGGACGCCGGAGGCTCGCCGCGACGCAGCGGTTCGTCGGGCCATCGCCCTCGCGCGTGCCTGGATGGACGAAGCGACACCGGCGCTCGCCTGGGGCTCGACGCATGTCGCCGATCGGCATGGCCTGGACCGGATCCCCGGGCACCGGACGACGCCAATCGTTGCAGCGATCGTGGCTGCAGGAGGCGCGACGATGCCGCACTTCTCGCTGCGCTCCGGCACGGGGAATTGGAGCAGCGCCGACGCGATGGCAACGCTGACCGGGGTGGGACTCGATCGCGCGACTGCGTTGAACGTCGCCTCGCGCGTGGGAACGTGCATCGCGCACGCGGACACCGCGGGTGTCGCAGCGAAGGTGACCTGGACTGCCACGGCGGATGACGCTCGGCTGGTCGCGTCGGCACTGTCGCGCCGTGTCGTTGCCGGCGTGGGGAGCCTGCTCGTCAACGTGCTTTTCGGACGGGGCACTGGCGTGCCCGACGACGAACGCTTCCAGCGCCTGAAAGCCCTGTTCACGGCGGTCGGCGAGGCGGTCGGTGTACGAGTTCGCATCGTCCGTCTGGCCGGCACGCAGCCGGTGGGTCTGGGCATCGGTCCGGCGCCCGAGGCACTGGACGTCTTGGCCGTGCTGCGCGGCGCCGCGGCGGCGCCGGTCGACCTGCGCATGCA
>JBASTF010000151.1:0-2394 GCA_049274755.1 Rubrivivax sp.
GTGCGTGTGCGGCCCGCCGCACTCTGCTGGCCCAGCGCGCTGAAGCGGTACCAGTACCAGCGGCCCGGCTCCAGGCCGGCAGGCTCGGCATGCACGCTGTGGCCGTCGGCGGCCCGTGCCGTTTCGCTGCCGCGGGCGGCGATGCGCGTGAAGGCCTCGTCGTGCGCCAGTTCCCAGCGCACCTCCACCTGCGGCGGCAGCTCATCGCCCGTCAGCCGCGTCCACAGCACCAGGCCCGTGGCCTGCGGCGAACCGCTGGCGATGCCGAGGGCAAAACGTGCGGTGTCGGCCGCGCGGGCGTGGCGCAGGAAGGCGGGCGGCAGCCCGGAAGCCAGGGCCAGGCCCAGCAGGTCGCGGCGACGGGTCATGCCGCGAGTGTGCCGCGCCGCTGTCACGGCGTCTGCGGTGTCAGGCCGCCAGCAGCCCCGAGAACAAGGGGTCGTGCCGGCTGCGCGGCCGGTAGGCGCCGACACGGCGCGCGATCTCGGCGATGTGTTCGGGCGTCGTGCCGCAGCAGCCGCCAGCGATGTTGAGGAAGCCGCTTTTCGCGAATTCCTCCATCAGCGCGCCGGTGACTGGCGGCGTTTCGTCGAAGCCGGTGTCGCTCATCGGGTTCGGCAGACCGGCGTTTGGGTAGCAGCTGATGTAGGTGTCGCCGGCCACCTTGGCCAGTTCCTCGATGTAGGGCCGCATCAGTGCCGCGCCCAGCGCGCAGTTCAGGCCCACGGCCAGCGGGCGCGCATGGCGCACCGAGTGCCAGAAGGCGGCCACCGTCTGGCCGCTGAGGATGCGGCCCGAAGCGTCGGTGACGGTGCCGGAAATCACCACCGGCAGCCGTTCGCCGCGTTCTTCCATCAGCTCGTCGAGCGCGAAGATCGCCGCCTTGGCGTTCAGCGTGTCGAAGATGGTTTCGACGAGGAAGAGGTCGCAGCCGCCTTCCAGCAGCCCTTCGGCCTGCTCGCGGTAGGCGGCGCGCAGTTCGTCGAAGCTGACGTTGCGCGCGCCGGGGTCGTTGACGTCGGGGCTGATGCTGGCCGTGCGCGGCGTCGGGCCCAGCGCGCCGGCGACAAACCGCGGCTTGTCGGGCGTGCCGTGCTTGTCGCAAGCCTCGCGGGCGATGCGCGCCGCCGCCACGTTCATCTCGCGGGCGATGTGGCCCAGCGCATAGTCTTCCTGGGCGATGGACGTGGCGCCGAAGGTGTTGGTCTCGACGATGTCGGCACCGGCGGCCAGGTACTGGTCGTGGATCTCGCGGATGACGTCGGGCCGCGTCAGCACCAGCAGGTCGTTGTTGCCCTTCAGGTCCTTGCCGTGTTCGGTGAAGCGGCTGCCGCGGAAGTCGGCTTCGCCGAGCTTGTAGCGCTGGATCATCGTGCCCATGGCGCCGTCGATGATGGCGATGCGCCGGGCCAGCAGCGCGGGCAAGGCCTGTCCGCGGGTGTAGTTCATCGAGGCGGTGTTCATGCGTGGATTGTAGAAAACCCGTCAAGCCCTGCCGTGGTGCACGGCGCTGGCATGGAACCTGCCCTAGTGGGCTTTTGCGCACCAACAGCGGAGACGACATGCACCCGACCCGACGCCTGATGCTGGCCGCCCTGGCCCTGGCTGCCAGCACGCCCGTGCTGGCGCAGACCGCGCTGGACGAGATCATGAAGGCGAAGACGATCAAGATCGCGATCCCGACCGATTCGCCGCCCTACGGCTTCGTCGGCACCGATCTGCAGCCCCAGGGTCTGGACATCGACATGGCCAGGCTCATCGCCGCCAAACTGGGTGTGAAGGCCGAGCTGGTGCCGGTGATCAGCGCCAACCGCATTCCCTACCTGCAGACAAAAAAGGCGCACCTGGTGATCTCGACGCTGGGCAAGAACCCGGACCGCGAGAAGGTCATCGACTTCAGCGCCGCCTACTCGCCGTTTTTCCAGGCCGTGTTCGCTGCGAAGACGCTGAACATCAAGAGCTTCGCCGACCTCGCCGGCAAGAGCGTGGCCGTGACCCGCGGCGCGATGGAAGACCAGGAGCTGGGCAAGGTGGCACCGGCCGGCGTCGACATCAAGCGCTTCGAGGACAACAACGCCACCGTCGCCGCCTACGTGGCCGGGCAGACGCAGGCCATCGCGGTGGGTGCCGCCGTCGCCGGCACGATGATGCAGAAGAGCCCGCAGCTGGGCACCGAGTACAAGCTGCTGCTGAAGGACAGCCCGAACTTCATCGGCATCGGCAAGGGCGAAGATGCGCTGAAGGCCAAGGTCAACGCCATCATCGCCGACGCCAAGAAGAGCGGCGACATCGAGAAGATGGCGATGAAGTGGCTGGGCCGCCCGGCCGGCACGCTGCCGGAATGAGCGCGCTGCGGGCCGAGCGCCGGGCCGCTCCCAAGCCGGCCCGCATCCC
>JBASTF010000152.1:0-5967 GCA_049274755.1 Rubrivivax sp.
AGCCGGGCGTGGTGCCGCGGCGCGTTCCACCAGCGGCGCGGCGGCCGGTGCCTGGTAGTTGCGCGGCAGCCGCGACTCCTTCGGGTAGCCGGCGGCGTCGAGGAAGGACGTCCACTCCGGCTGCGACAGCCCGCGCAGCGCCTGCTGGCCGATGGTCAGCGCCGGCACCGTGCGCCCGCCGACCACACGTTCCAGCGCCACAGCATCTTCTTCGCTGGCGATGCGGCGTTCGGTGAAGGGCACGCCCCGCTGCTGCAGCATCTGGCGGCCGCTGTCGCAGGGCGGGCAGTCGGTGGAGGTGTACAGCGTGACCGGGTAACGCTGGGTCACCTGGCGCAGTTCGAAGGGCAGGCTGGCATCGGGCGCCGCGGCGGCGCCGTTGCGTGTGAAGGGCGTGATCTTGGCGTTGCTGGTGACCGGCGGCCGGTCGGTGTAGGTGATGCTGCCGTCGGGACCCACCACCTTGTACAGCGCCAGCGCCGGCAGCGCCGGCAAGGCCAGCGCCGCGGCGGCGCAGCAGCGCCTGAGGGTGGCGCGGGTGATGTGCAAGGGCGGCAATTGCATCATGGCAGGGAATCTACCCCGGTTCGCGCCCGCTGCTCAAGCCATGCCTTGGTGCCGAAGCAACGCATCGATGCGTGGTTCACGGCCGCGGAAGGCGACAAAACTCTCCATTGCCGGCCGGCTGCCGCCGACTTCGAGAATCGCCTCGCGGTAGCGGCGGCCGGTGGCGGCGTCGAAGAGGCCGGCTTCCTCGAAGGCGCTGAAGGCGTCGGCCGACAACACCTCGGCCCAGGCATAACCGTAGTAGCCGGCCGCGTAGCCGCCGTCGAAGATGTGGCTGAAGCTGTGCGGGTAGCGCCAGAAGTCCGGTTGCGAGACCAGGGCCACCTCGTCGTGCACCGCGCGCATCAATTCGAGCACACGGCCGGCGGCGCCGGCCTCGGCATGCAGGCGCATGTCGAACAGCGCGTACTCGCAGTGGCGCAGCATCTGCAGCCCGCTCTGGAAGTTGCGTGCCGCGATCATCTTGTCGAACAGCGCACGCGGCAGCGGCGCGCCGGTCTGCACATGGGCCGAGAGCTTGGACAGCACCTCCCATTCCCAGCAGAAGTTCTCCATGAACTGGCTGGGCAGCTCGGCGGCGTCCCACTCGACGCCGGAGATGCCGGCGACGGCGAGTTCGTCCACACGCGTCAGCATGTGGTGCAGGCCGTGGCCGAACTCGTGGAACAGCGTGATCAGGTCGTCGTGTGTCAGCAGCGCCGGTTGCTCGCCGACCGGCGGCGCGAAGTTGCAGATGAGGTGGGCCACCGGCAGCTGCAGGCCGGCACCGTCGGGCCGCGCCCAGCGCTGGCGCACGTCGTCCATCCAGGCGCCGCCGCTTTTGCCGTTGCGCGCGTAGAGGTCGATGTAGAAACCGGCGATCGGCGTGCCGGCGCGTTCGACGCCGAAGTAGCGCACCGTCTCGTGCCAGACCGAGGCCTGGCCGGGGCGGATCTGCACGTCGAACAGCGTTTCGACGAGGCGGAACAAGCCGTCCAGCACACGTGGTTCGGTGAAGTACTGTTTCACCTCGTCGCTGCTGAAGGCGTAGCGTGCCTGCTTCAGCTTTTCGCTGGCATAGGGGCGGTCCCAGGCCTGCAGGTCCAGCATGCCGAGTTCCCGCGCGGCGAAGGCTTCGAGTTCGGCCAGGTCGCGTTCGGCGTGCGGGCGCGCCCGTTGGGCCAGGTCGCGCACGAAGGCCAGCACCTGGGCCGGCGACTCGGCCATCTTGGCCACCAGCGACACGTCGGCATAGGTGGGGTGGCCCAGCAGCTGCGCCTCTTCCTGGCGCAGTTCGATCAGCTCACGCATCAGCGCCGTGTTGTCCAGCGCCGGCGGGCCGAACTCGCTGGCGCGTGTGCTGTGGGCACGGAACAGCGTCTCGCGCAGCGTGCGGTTGTGGACGTACTGCAGCACCGGGATGTAGGCCGGTGCATGCAGCGTGAGCTTGTGGCCTTCACGGCCTTCGGCCTGGGCCGCGGCGCGTGTGGCGGCCAGCACGTCGGCCGGCAGGCCCTCGCACTCGGCGGCGTTCGCATAGTGGGCATAACCGTCGGTGGCGTCGAGCACATGTTCGCCGAACTGCTGCGACAGCGCGGCCATGCGGTCCTGCAGCTGCGCGAAGCGTTCGCGCGCGGCGCCCTGTAGTTCGGCGCCGCCGAGCACGAAGTCGCGCAGCGCGTCGGTCAGGGCCTTGTGCTTGGCCGGGGCCAGCGCGGCAGCGGCAGGGCCGGCGGCCACGGCCTTGTACTTCGTGTACAGCCGCGTGTCGGCGCCGAGCTTGGTGTAGAACTCGGTGACCCGCGGCAGGTTCTCGCTGTACGCGGCGCGCAGCGCCGGCGTGTCGGCCACGGCCTGCAAATGCCCGACGGCACCCCAGCCGCGGCGCAGCCGCTCCACGGCCACGTCCAGCACCGCCGACAAGGCGTCATAGTCGGCCGGTACGGTGTCGCCGACGGCCTGCTGCAGCGCGGCTTCGGCATCGGCCAGCAGCCGGTCGACGGCCGGCGCCACATGCGCGGGCCCGATGTCGGCGAAGGGCGGCAGGTCGCCGCCCATCAGCAGCGGATTCAGCGCAGCCTTCATCGTGTGGTCCTTTCGGCCGCCTCCAGCGTGTTGACCAGCAGCATTGTGATCGTCATCGGCCCAACCCCGCCGGGCACCGGGGTGATCCAGCCGGCGACCTCGCGCACCGCGGCGAAGTCGACGTCGCCGCAGAGCTTGCCTTCGTCGTTGCGGTTCATGCCGACGTCGATGACGATGGCGCCGGGCTTCACCATCTCGGCCGTCAGCGTGTTGCGGCGGCCGACGGCGGCGACGACGATGTCGGCCTGGCGTGTGTGCAGCGCCAGGTCGGGCGTGCCGCTGTGGCAGACGGTGACGGTGGCATGGGCCTGCAGCAGCAGCAGGGCCATCGGCTTGCCGACGGTGTTGCTGCGGCCGATGACCACCGCATGTTTGCCCTTCAGGCTCTGCCCCGTGCTTTCGATCAGCTTCATGCAGCCGTAGGGCGTGCAGGGCCGCAGGCCGGGCAGGCCGGTGACGAGTTCGCCGGCCGACAGCACCGAGAAGCCGTCCACGTCCTTGGCCGTGCTGATGGCGGCAATGACCTTCTGCGGGTCGATGTGCTTGGGCAGCGGCATCTGCACCAGGATGCCGTGGATGGCCGGGTCGGCGTTCAGCGCCGCCACGCGCGCCAGCAGATCGGCTTCGGACAGTGTGGCCTCGTACTTCTCCAGCACCGAATGGAAACCGGCTTCGCCACAGGCCTTGACCTTGTTGCGCACGTAGACGGCACTGGCCGGGTCGTCGCCGACCAGGATGACGGCCAGGCCGGGCTTGTGCGGCAGCCGGGCGGCGCGTGCAGCGGCTTCGGCGCGGAGTTTCTGCGAAAGGGCGGTGCCGTCGATGAGTTGCGCTGTCATGGGCTGGGCTGCAATGCAAAAGGCCGCTTCGTCAGCGGCCTCGGAGGGTGGTCGTCGGGCTCTCAGGCCTTGTTCTGGGCACCGAGTGCAATTTTCAGCAGGTCGGCCACGGTGTTGGCGTTCAGCTTCTCCATGATGTTGGCGCGGTGCGCCTCCACCGTCTTGATGCTGATGCCCAGGTCGTCGGCGATCTGCTTGTTCAGGCGGCCGGCGACGATGCGCTCCAGCACCTGGGCTTCACGCGTCGTCAAGCGGCTCAGCAGCGCGTCGCGGCTGGCCTGTTCCTGGTGCTGGCTGAAGGCGCTGCGCGCCTGGTCGAGCATGCGCTCCACCAGGCCCAGCAGTTCCTCTTCCTTGAACGGCTTCTCGATGAAGTCCATCGCGCCTTTTTTCATCGTCGTCACCGCCATCGGCACGTCGCCATGGCCGGTGATGAAGACGATGGGCAGCGGGCTCTTGCGTTCGAGCAGCCGGTCCTGCAATTCGAGCCCGCTCATGCCGTCCATGCGGATGTCGGCGATCAGGCAGGCCACCTCGCGCGGGTCGAACCGCGACAGGAACGACTCGGAGGAGTCGAAACACTTGACGCGGTAGTCCTTGCCTTCCAGCAGCCACTGCAGCGAATCACGCACGGCCTCGTCATCGTCGACGACGTAGACAGTGCCTTTCTTGGGGATCAGGCTCATTCAGGAGGTCACGGTGGGGTTCGGTGAGGGGGCTGCCTCGCCGTCTGCCGCCCCGGCGTGGGGCTCGCTGCGCGCTGGCAGTTCGACGGGCAGGGTGAAGGCAAATCGGCAGCCGACGATGTGGCTGCCATTGTAGAGGTTCTGCGCCCGCATCCGGCCGCGGTGGCTCTCGACGATGGAGCGGCACAGCGACAGGCCGATGCCCAGGCCTTCGGCCTTGGTCGAGAAGAAGGCTTCGTAGAGCCGGCCGATGACTTCTTCCTTCAGCCCCGGGCCCATGTCGGTGACGCTGAACTCGATGACGCCGCCTTCTTCGGGCGTGTGGCGCGGCACCACACGCAGCTCGATGTGGCGGCGCGAGCTCGGCAACTGCGCGCTGTCGATGGCCTCGGCGGCGTTCTTCAGCAGGTTCATCACCACCTGCTCGATGAGGATGGGGTCGACCATCAGCACCGGCATGCGCTGCGCGACATAGGTGTGGATGGCGACGTTGCGCCGCCGCAGCTCGATGCCGGCCAGTTCCACCGCGTCGTCGACGATCTGCCTGGCCTCGGCCTTCTGGCGCTGCGGTTCGCTGCGTTTCACGAAGGCGCGGATGCGGTGGATGATCTGGCCGGCGCGTTCAGCCTGGCGCGCCGTCTTCTGCAGCGCGGCGATCAGGTCGTCCTTCTGGATGGACTCGGCCTTCACGCGGCTGACCATGCCGTTGCAGTAGTTGTTGATCGCCGTCAGCGGCTGGTTCAGCTCGTGCGCCACCGAGCTGGCCATCTCGCCCATCGTCACCAGCCGGCTCGTCACCTGGGCCTTCTCGGCCTGCACCGAGGCCTGTTCCTCGGCGCGCAGCCGCGCCGTGATGTCGGTGGCGATCAGCATCTGCGCCAGCCGCCCGTCGGTCCACTGCAGGTAGCGCGCGCGCACGTCGAACCACTTCTGCAGCGACTCGACGAACACCTCGCGCGGGCTGGTGCCGGCTTCCATCAGCTCCTCGGTCGGCAGGCCCGAGAGGTTGTCGACATCGTCGTCGCCACCGCCGCCGGGCTGGAACTCGGCGCCCGTCACGCCGCCGGACAGCAGGCCGTGGCCCCGTGCATCGCCGCCGAACCACAGCCGGTACGAGCGGTTCGTGAACAGCAGTTCACCCTGCTGCACCGAGAGCACCGAGACGCTGGCGTCCAGGCCTTCGAGCACGGTGGTGAAACGTTCGTGGCTGGCCGAGAGCTGGTCGCGGATGCGTTTGGCCTCGGTGATGTTGGTCATCGAGGTCATCCAGCCGGTCTGCTGGCCCTTGGGGTCGATCAGCGGGCTCACGTACATGCGCGCATCGAACACCAGGCCGTCCTTGCGCATCACCTTCACCTCGATGCCGCCGGCCGGGCTGCGGCCCTGCAGTTCCTGCTGCAGCAGCCGGCTGTTTTCGTCGATGCGGTCGGGCGGCCAGTAGGCAAACGGCGGCGACCTGCCAATCAGCTCGGCCTCGGAAAAGCCGGTCATCTGGCAGAAGGCGGCGTTGACGTAGGTCATGCGGCCTTCCATGTCCATCGCACGCATGCCGGTGGGCATGGAGTTTTCCATCGCGCGGCGGAAGTTGGTCTCCTGCACCAGCGTGTTCTGGATCTGGCCGCGGCGGCGCATGTGGCGCCAGGTGCCCAGCAGCATCCACACCGTCAGCACCGACAGCGCGACGACCATCCAGAACAGCGTGTTGCTGACCAGGCCGATGCTGGTGCGCCAGCCCTGGCCGCGCAGCAGCAGGCCGTTCAGCGCCGGGGCCAGCGGTGCGTCGCTGACGATGGGCGCGCGCCGGCTGGTGG
>JBASTF010000153.1:0-2954 GCA_049274755.1 Rubrivivax sp.
ACCACGAGAACCCTTGTCATGAAGAAGATCAAGTGCGCCCTGATCGGGCCCGGCAACATTGGCACCGACCTGCTGGCCAAGCTGCAGCGCAGCGCGGTGCTGGAGCCGGTGTGGATGGTCGGCATCGACCCCAGCTCCGACGGCCTGAAGCGGGCCCGCGAGATGGGCATCAAGACCACCGCCGAGGGCGTGGACGGCCTGCTGCCGCACGTCAAGGCCGACGGCGTGCAGATCGCGTTCGACGCCACCAGCGCCTACGTGCATGCCGAGAACTCGCGCAAGCTCAACGCGCTCGGCGTGATGATGATCGACCTGACGCCGGCCGCGATCGGCCCGTTCTGCGTGCCCCCGGTGAACCTGAAGGAGCACGTCGGCAAACGCGAGATGAACGTCAACATGGTCACCTGCGGCGGGCAGGCGACGATCCCGATGGTCGCCGCGGTGAGTCGCGTTCAGGCGGTCGCCTACGGCGAGATCGTCGCCACCGTGTCCAGCCGCTCGGCCGGCCCGGGCACGCGCAAGAACATCGACGAATTCACCCGCACCACCGCGGGCGCGATCGAGAAGGTCGGCGGCGCGACGAAGGGCAAGGCCATCATCATCATCAACCCGGCCGAGCCGCCGCTGATCATGCGCGACACGGTGCACTGCCTGACCGAGGCCGAGCCCGACCAGCCCAAGATCACCGCGTCGATCCACGCGATGATCAAAGAAGTGCAGAAATACGTGCCCGGCTACAAGCTCGTCAACGGCCCGGTGTTCGACGGCAAGCGCGTCTCGATCTTCCTCGAGGTCGAAGGCCTCGGCGACTACCTGCCGAAGTACGCCGGCAACCTCGACATCATGACCGCCGCGGCCGCGCGCACCGCCGAGATGTTTGCCCAGGCGATGCTGGCCGGCAAGCTCACGCTCGAAGCCGTTCCCGCCTGAACCGCCCATCCAAGGAGAACACGACATGACGCTCAAGGGCAAGAAGATCACGGTGCACGACATGACGCTGCGCGACGGCATGCACCCCAAGCGCCACCAGATGACGCTGGCGCAGATGAAGAGCATCGCCTGCGGCCTGGACGCCGCCGGCGTGCCGCTGATCGAAGTGACGCATGGCGACGGCCTGGGCGGCAGCTCGGTCAACTACGGCTTCCCCGCGCACACCGACGAGGAATACCTCGGCACCGTGATCCCGCTGATGAAGCAGGCCAAGGTCAGCGCGCTGCTGATTCCCGGCATCGGCACCGTGGATCACCTGCAGATGGCCAAGGAGCTTGGCGTGCACACCATCCGTGTGGCTACCCATTGCACCGAGGCCGATGTCTCCGAGCAGCACATCACGATGGCGCGCAAGCTCGACATGGACACCGTCGGCTTCCTGATGATGGCGCACATGAACAGCCCCGAAGGCCTGGTCAAGCAGGCCAAGCTCATGGAAGGCTACGGCGCCAACTGCATCTACGTCACCGACTCGGCCGGCTACATGCTGCCCGACGACGTGAAGGCGCGTCTGGGTGCGGTGCGCGAGGCGCTCAAGCCCGAGACCGAACTCGGCTTCCACGGCCACCACAACATGGCGATGGGGATCGCCAACTCGCTGGCGGCGATCGAGGTCGGTGCAAACCGCATCGACGCGGCGGCGGCCGGGCTGGGTGCCGGCGCCGGCAACACGCCGATGGAAGTGTTCGTCGCTGTGTGCGACCGCATGGGCATCAATACCGGCGTGGACGTGTTCAAGATCCAGGACGTGGCCGAAGACCTGGTGGTGCCGATCATGGACCACATCATCCGCATCGACCGCGACTCGCTGACGCTCGGTTATGCCGGCGTGTACTCCAGCTTCCTGCTGTTCGCCAAGCGCGCCGGCGAGAAGTACGGCATCCCGGCCCGCGACCTGCTGGTCGAACTCGGGCGGCGCGGCATGGTCGGCGGCCAGGAAGACATGATCGAGGACACGGCGATGACGATGGCGCGCGAGCGCGCCGGCGCCGCACGCCAGGCGGCCTGAGGGGAGCACTGATGGCACTTGACCGCGACACCATCGCCGGCCTCGCCGAGCACCTCGAGCGCTGCCAGCTCGAGGCGCGCGACACGCCCAAGATCACCGACGAGCACCCCGGGATGGACTGGGAGGACGCCTACGCGATCCAGGACGCGATCCTGCAGCGCAAGATCGGGCGCGGCGCGCGTGTCGTCGGCTACAAGGCCGGGCTCACGTCCTACGCCAAGATGAAGCAGATGGGCGTCAGCGAGCCGGTGTTCGGCTTCCTTGTCGACGAATTCACCGTGCCCGAGGGCGGCGCGGTCAAGGTCAGCGAGCTGATCCACCCCAAGGTCGAGCCCGAGATCTGCTTCGTCACCAAGACGGCGCTGAAGGGCCCGGGCTGCCACATCGGCATGGTGCTGGCAGCCTGCGACTTCGTGCTGCCCGGCATCGAGGTCATCGACAGCCGCTACCGCGACTTCAAGTTCGACGCCAAGAGTGTGATCGCCGACAACACCTCGGCCGTGCGCTTCGTCGTCGGTGGGCGAATCGCCAGCGCGCAGGACCTGGACCTGCGCACGCTGGGCATCGTGCTCGAGAAGAACGGCGTGCCGGTGGCCTTCGGTGCCGGCGCGGCGGTGGTGGGCCACCCGGCCGCGGCGGTGGCGATGCTGGTCAACCACCTGGCCACGCGCGACCAGGAACTGCCGGCCGGCAGCCTGGTGCTGTCGGGCGGCATCACCGAGGCGGTGGCGGTGCAGGCGGGCGACAACATCACGCTGAAGATGCAGCACCTGGGCAGCGTCGGCATCCGGTTCGTCTGAACATAGGAGACACACATGCCGTTCGCCCAGATCTACATGCTCGAAGGCCGCACCGAGGAGCAAAAGCGCGCCGTGATCGAGAAGGTGACGCAGGCGCTGCACGAGGCCGTCGGTGCACCGAAGGAAAACGTGCGCGTCTGGATCCACGACGTGCC
>JBASTF010000154.1:0-1622 GCA_049274755.1 Rubrivivax sp.
AGCGCCGCGCTCGCGGCTTCACTCGCCTGTCCACCATCAAGACCGTCATCTTCCTGATCGCGGGCAAGTTGAACTTCCAGGCAATCAACCCTCATGCTGGGCAACCCACTTGAAATTCAATAGAGCCGAAGTTGTACTTGACGCCGACGACGACGGTGGCCTTGGCCAGGCTCTTGCCGTCGTAGGGCGAGCTGTAGAAGGCGCCGTCGTAGCTGCGATTGCCGACGATGGCGAGGCTGGGCACGAAGCCGTTGAAGTCCTTGGACAGCGTCAGCGACATGTCGACATAGCTGCCGACATTGCTGTTCGGGCCGCTGATGCGCTGGTAGCCGACGTGCGGCGTCACCATCACACCGCCACCCATGTCGAAGCTGGCCGACACGTCGAGGTAGCCGCTGTTCTTGCTGTCGACGTTGCCGAAGGTGTTGGTCAGCGCATGCGAGTACTTCACGGTGGCCGGCCCGAAGGTCAGCGCGCCGTAGATCTCGGTGGTGTTGGCGCTGGGCTTCAGGTTGTTGCCGGGGTAGAAGTAGGTCAGTGCGCCGACGTCGTAGCTCAGCGTGTCCTTGATGAGTTCGCCCTTGTAGCCGCCGTAGCCGTCGATCTCGATGTCGCCGCTGCCGCCGAGGTCCTGCACCCAGCGGATCGTCGACGCCCAGGCGCCGGCGTAGAAGCCGTTGGCGCTCCAGTCGACGCCGCCTTGCAGCGCCGGCATCAGCCGCGACTGCGACATGCCGCGGAAGCGGTAGTCGCTGACTGCGCCGACGTTGAAAGCCAGGTCGGCGAAGGCTGCGCTGGGCAGCGTTCCCAGGGTCAGGAGGGCCGAGAGGGCTGTGAGGGTTTTCTTCATGAGGGCTCCGTGCGTTGCAAAAGGTGACGACCGCTGGAGGCGGTTTGCAGCTTCCATGCCATGCACCATCGCTGCCCGTGTGCCCCGAGCAGGTTCCCGGGCCCGACGGAAGTCACGGCAGCAACGCACCATGTTGGTGAAATTGTGTGACTCGCCCGCCTTTGGTGCGGGTCCGTGCCACCCGGTGTTGGCGCGCACAATGCAGCGGGGGAGGACTGCCGATGTCGCTGGCTGTCGTGAGGAGCCGTGCGCTCGATGCGCTGGACGCGCCCGAGGTGCATGTCGAGGTGCAACTGGCCAACGGCCTGCCGAGCTTCACGCTGGTGGGGCTGGCCGACACCGAGGTCAAGGAGTCGCGTGAACGGGTGCGCGCGGCGCTGCAGCAGAGCGGCTTCCAGTTCCCGCACAACAAGCGCATCACCGTCAACCTGGCGCCGGCCGACCTGCCGAAGGAAAGTGGCCGTTTCGACCTGCCGATTGCGCTGGGCATCCTGGCCGCCGGTGGGCAGCTCGACCTGGCGCGGCTGGCGCAACACGAGTTTGCCGGTGAGCTGTCGCTGGCGGGTGAGTTGCGGCCGGTGCGTGGTGCACTGGCCCTGGGCCTGGCGCTGCGCCGCAGTGCCGAGGCACGGGTGCTGGTGCTGCCCGAAGCCAGTGCAAGCGCCGCGGCCCAGGTCGGCGGTATCGACGTGCGAGCTGCCAGCCATCTGATGCAGGTGGTGCAGGCGCTGCTGCCCGGTGACGCGGCCGTGGCCTTGCCGCCCGCCCGGCC
>JBASTF010000155.1:0-2952 GCA_049274755.1 Rubrivivax sp.
CGGGTGTAGTTGACGGCGACATCCCAGCCCTGGCGGGCCGCCAGCAGCGCACAGGCGGCACCGATGCCGCGGCTGGCGCCGGTGATCAGCAGAACTCGGTTCATGCCCCGATGTTAGGGGCGTGGCAGCTGGGCCAGAATCCCGTGCATGAACCTCACCCGCCGCCACCTCCTCGTCGCCGGCAGCGCCACGCTGCTGGCCGCCCCCGCCTTCGTCCGCGCCCAGGCGCTGGAAAAACCCAAGCTGACGCTGGCCGTCGGCGGCAAGAACCTGCTGTACTACCTGCCGCTGTCCATCGCCGAGCAGCTGGGCTACTTCAAGGCCGAAGGTCTGGACGTCAACATCGTCGACTTCGCCGGCGGCGCACGTGCGCTGCAGGCCGTCATCGGCGGCAGCGCCGATGTTGTCTCCGGCGCCTTCGAGCACACGGTGAACATGCAGGCCAAGGGCCAGCGCCTGCGCGCCTTCGTGCTGCAGGGCCGCACGCCGCAGATCGTGCTCGGCGTGAACCCGAAGACGATGGCGAACTACAAGACCGCCGCCGACCTGAAGGGCAAGAAGATCGGTGTCACGGCGCCGGGTTCGTCGACCAACGTGATGGTCAACTTCATCCTCGCCAAGGCCGGGCTGAAGCCCAGCGACGTGTCCATCATCGGCGTCGGCGCGGCGCAGGGCGCGGTGGCGGCGATGCGCTCGGGCCAGATCGACGCCATCAGCAACCTCGACCCGGTGATCACACTGCTGCAGCGTTCGGGCGACCTGAAGATCGTCTCCGACACCCGCGTCGTCGCCGAGTCCGAGAAGGTGTTCGGCGGCCCGATGCCGGCCGGCTGCCTGTACGCGCCGCAGACCTTCATCGACAAGAACCCGGCGACCGTGCAGGCGCTGGCGAACGCGATGGTGCGCGCCGCGAAGTGGATCCAGGCGGCCGGCGCCGGCGACATCATCAAGGCCGTGCCCGAAAGCTACCTGCTCGGCGACCGCGCCGTCTACATCGACGCCTTCCTCGCCGCCAAGGGCGCCTTGTCGCCCGACGGCAGCATTCCCGACAAGGGCGCGGAAACGGCACTGCGGGCGCTGGCCAGCGTCGATGCCGAACTCGGCAAGGCGCAGCTGGACCTGGCGGCGGTGTACACCAACGACTTCGTGAAGAAGGCCAACGCCAAGTACCCGAAGGCATGAGCGAAGGCATGCGTGCAGCGCTGGCGCTCGAAGGTGTGAGCTGCACCTTCATCAGCCGCGACGACCCCGGCCAGCGCTACACCGCCGTGCGCGATGTGTCGCTGACGGTGGGCGCCGGCGAGTTCGTCTCCGTCGTCGGCCCCACCGGCTGCGGCAAGAGCACGCTGCTGAACGTCGGCGCCGGGCTGCTGCAGCCCAGTACCGGCAGCGTCAGCGTCTTCGGCCAGCCGCTGCAAGGCCTGAACCGGCGCGCCGGCTACATGTTCCAGGCCGAAAGCCTGATGCCCTGGCGCACGGCGCTGGGCAACGTGATGGCCGGGCTGGAGTTCCGCGGCATCGCCGACGCCGCGGCCCAGGCCGAAGCCTGGCTGCGCCGTGTCGGCCTGGGCGGCTTCGGCGACCGCTACCCGCACCAGTTGTCGGGCGGCATGCGCAAACGGGTGTCGCTGGCGCAGACGCTGGCACTGGACCCCGACATCATCCTGATGGACGAGCCCTTCAGCGCGCTCGACATCCAGACGCGGCAGCTGATGGAAAACGAGGTCCTCGCGCTGTGGGCCGAAAAGAAGAAGGCCGTGCTCTTCATCACCCACGACCTCGACGAAGCGATCGCGATGAGCGACCGTGTTGTCGTGCTCTCGGCCGGCCCGGCCAGCCACCCGATCGGCGAGTTCACGGTGGATCTCGCGCGTCCTCGTGATGTCGCCGAGATCAAGACCACGCCGCGTTTCATCGAGCTGCATGCGGCCATCTGGGCCGTGCTGCGTGAAGAAGTGCTGAAGGGCTACGCCCAGCAGTTGAAGGTGGCCTGACGATGCTGAAGCTTCGCCTGTGGCAGACCGGCCTGCTGGTCGCGCTGTTCCTGTTCTGGCATGTGATGACGCAGCCAGGGCTGATTCCGCCCTTCATGTTCGAGAACGACCGCCAGGCGGCGTTTTTCTTCGGCGAGCCGCTGAAGGTGGTGGGCCGCATCTGGACCTGGTTCATCGTCGACGCCGACATCTACCGCCACCTCGCGGTGACGCTGATCGAAACCCTGCTGGCCTTCGGCATCGGCGCCGTGCTCGGCCTGGCCGGCGGGCTGTGGCTGGCGCTGGCACCGATGGCCAGCGCCATCCTCGAGCCCTATGTGAAGGCGCTGAACTCGATGCCGCGCATCATCCTGGCGCCGATCTTCGCGGTCTGGTTCGGCCTGGGCATCGGCAGCAAGGTGGCGCTGGGTGTCACGCTGGTGTTTTTCATCGTCTTCTTCAACGTCTACCAGGGCGTGAAGGAAGTCAGCCCGGTGGTGCTGGCCAATGCACGCATGCTGGGCGCCAGCCAGAAGCAGCTGCTGCGCCATGTCTACCTGCCCAGCGCCACGAGCTGGGTCTTCAGCAGCCTGCACACCAGCGTCGGCCTGGCCTTCGTCGGTGCCGTGGTCGGCGAGTACCTGGGCTCCAGCCAGGGTGTGGGCTATCTCATCCTGCAGGCCGAAGGCACCTTCGACATCAACACCGTGATGGCCGGCATCCTGGTGCTGACGGCGTTTGCGCTGGTGCTGGACGCCGGCGTCGGCCGCATCGAGAAGCGGCTGATGAAGTGGCAGCCGAAAACGGGCGAGACCGAGAAACTCTAGGAGCGGCGGACGTGGCCAAGGACTTCGACACGATGGAGGACAGCAACCGCTCGTCCAACCCCAGCATCCACGAGCTCTCGGATCCGGCCCGCCGCAGCCTGCTGCGCAGCGCCAGCGGCGCCGCGGTGGCCACGCTGCTGGCCGGCTGCGCC
>JBASTF010000156.1:0-7334 GCA_049274755.1 Rubrivivax sp.
CTGCAGCACACGGTCGCCGGCGGCATGGCCGGCGCGGTCGTTGATCTGCTTGAAGCGGTCGAGGTCGACAAACAGCAGCGCCGCCGGCAGCAGCGTGGTGCCCTGCAGCAGCAACTGGTGCAAACGCAATTCAAAAGCGCCGCGGTTGGCCAGGCGTGTCAGCCCGTCGTGGCTGGCGGCCCAGGACAGGCGTTCACGCTCGGCGCGGTTTTCGGTGACGTCTTCCAGCAGCCAGATCGTGCCGGCACTGCTGTCGGCCGGGTCCACAGGCCGGCCCTGCAGCCGGCCCCAGAGCAGGCTGCCGTCGCGGCGGCGGAACTGCAGTTCGTCGACAAAGGGCAGGCCGGCGGCAAAGGCGGCGGCGACACGCACGCCCAGCGCCTCGTAGTCGGCATGGGCGGCATAGATGTCGCGGTCCGGCCGGCCTTCGAGTTCGGCGACCTCCCAGCCCAGCAGCGCCGCCAGTTCCTGGCTGACCAGTTCCAGCTTCTGCTGGCGCGAAAACGCGATGCCGATGGGCGCAGCCGTCAGCACCGAGTGCATCTTGCGCAGCATCAGCGCCGCCTGCTCGTCGCTGAGCCGGCGCTGGCGCAGCGCCTCGCGCAGCACGCTGCTGAGCTGGCCGATCTCGCCGCCGGTGTCGGGCCAGCCTTCGTCCAGCGCCAGGTGTTTGTTGCCCAGCATCAGCGCGCGCCGCTGCAGGCGCTGCAACGGACGCAGCATCCGGCCCAGCAAGGCCAGCACCAGGGCGCCGCAGGCCAGCGCCACGCCGGCGGCGATCTGCACACTTTCGCGGCTGGCACGCGCCACGCCACCCAGCAGTTCCTCTTCGCGTGCGATGCGCATCAGCACCCAGTCGGTGGCCGGCACGCCGGCGAAGGCGACGATGTGGCCGGTGGCCTTCACGACGTCGCCCACCGGCTCCACCGGCCGGCCCTGCTGCACCCAGCGCGCCACGGCCTCCGCCGCGCCGGGCTGGCTCTCCACCTGCGTCATCAGGCTGTCACGGGCCGGGTGAGCCAGGATGCGCCCGGCGCTGTTGAACACCAGCGTCGTCACCGGGTCCTTCACCGTCTGGCCGCTTTGCGCCAGGTCGTCGAGCAGGTTGCGCGACGTCAGGCGCATGCTGGCCACCAGCACGGCGATGGTGCGGCCCTCGTCCAGCACCGGCATCGTGAACTGCAGGGAGGGTTCGTTCGAGACGCGGCTGAGCAGCGGCTCCGACACCACCGGCCGCTGCAGTTCCAGCGTCTGCCGGAAATAGGGGCGGTCGGCGATGCTCAGCCCCGAGGCCGCGACGCTGCCGCCTTGCGCGGTGGCGAGGATGCGGCCATCCGGCGCCACGATGCCGACGCCGGTGAACAACGCGCTCAGCACCGGCCGCTCGCGCAGATAGGTCTCGGCCGGCACGCCGCCGGCCAGCGAGCGGCGCAGCGATGCGTCGTCAGCCGCCGCACGCAACGCCGATTGCAGCGAGACGATGCGGTTGGACAGCAGCGCGCTCATGCGCTCGGTGTTGCCCAGCTCCAGGTCCATCAGTGCACGTTCGGTGCCCTGCTGCACACGTGCCAGTGCCAGCTGCACGGCCAGGGCCACGGCGACGGCGATGATCAGCACGCTGGCCAGGGCCAGGCGGAACTTCAGCGTCGACAGGCCGGCTCGCAGGCGCGAGGCCGAGGGCACGGTCAGGGGTTTCACGGGGGTCAGGGATGACGAATGCGGCAACTGCTCTTCGTCTTATCGTCAGCCCGGTGCTCCAACTGAAGTTTGCGTTTCTGCAGCCCGTGCCGCCACCCGTGCACACAACCAGCCCAGCGCAGCCGCCACCACCGCGGCCCAGAACACCACCGGGTAGCCGTGGCGGCTGCTCAGCCAGCCGCCGCCGATGCCACCGATGACACCCGAGATGCCGTAGCCCAACACCGAATACAGCGCCTGGCCGCGGCCGCGCAGCGGGCCGGCGAAATGGCGGTTGATCAGCACGATGCAGGCCGCATGCTGGGCGGCGAAGGTCACGGCATGCAGCAGCTGCGCCGCCACCAGCATCAGCACCTGGCTGCCGAAGGCCGCGGTGACGGCAAAACGCAGCACCGACAAGGCCGCGGCCCACTGCAGCCAGCGGTGGGCGTCCATGCGGCCGAAAAAGCGCCCCTGGAACCAGAAGAAGCCGATCTCGACCACCACCGACACCGCCCACAGGCCGCCGACGGCCGACTTGGGGTAGCCCAGGCTGTCCAGATACAGCGACAAAAAGGTGTAGAGGCTGGTGTGGGCCAGCACGGTGAAAAACACCGAGGCGAAAAACCAGGCCACGACCGGCTGGCGCAGCACCGACAACACCGCCGGCGCCTGGCCGTGGCCGGCCACTTCGTCGCGGCCGGCCGGCAGTTGCAGCGTGGCCAGCCACAGCAGCACGAACATGCCGGTGACGAGCCAGGGAAACCAGGCGATGCCGGCCACCTGCAGCACGCCGCCGGCGGCGACGACGGTGACGATGAAGCCCACCGAGCCCCAGACGCGCACACGGCCGTAGCGCGCCGCGTCCATCTCGCCGCCGCGGCTGAGGTGGCGCGACAGCGCGGCTTCCGACAGCGGCACGATGGCGCCGTTGGCGATGAACAGCAGCACGGTGCAGGTGGCCACGGCGCCATAGCCCCGTGCCCACAGCAGCCCGGCCGCACACAGCACGCAGGCCGCGGCGGCCCAGCGGATGAGCTGCACCCGCTGGCCGCCGTGGTCGCCCAGCCAGCCCCAGCCATAGGGCGCGCCGATGCGGGTCCAGCTCTGCAGCGAGGCGATGGCGCCGATGGCCAGCGTCGAGAAGCCCAGGTCCTTGAACCACAGCGGCGCATACGGGTTGAACATCCCGATGGCCGCGAAGTAGAAGAACCAGACGGTGCTGAAGGCGCCGAAAGGCGCCGGGCCTGGGCTCATGCGCCGGGTGGTCGCTGTGCGGGAATCGCCGGAACAGGCAGTTGCACGTCGCCGCACTGCGCACGCTGGCGCAGTGCATGGTCCATCACCACCAGGGCCAGCAGCGCCTCGGCGATGGGCGTGGCGCGGATGCCGACGCAGGGGTCGTGGCGGCCGAAGGTTTCCACCATCGTCGGCTGGCCGGCACGGTCGATCGAGGCCCGCGGCGTGCGGATCGAGCTCGTCGGCTTGATGGCGATGGACACCACCAGGTCCTGCCCGGTGCTGATGCCGCCCAGCACGCCGCCGGCGTTGTTGTTGGCGAAGCCCTCGGGTGTGAGTTCGTCGCCGTGTGTGCTGCCACGCTGCGCGACGCTGGCGAAGCCGGCGCCGATCTCCACGCCCTTCACGGCGTTCAGCCCCATCATCGCGTAGGCGATGTCGGCGTCGAGCTTGTCGTACAGCGGCTCGCCCAGGCCCGGCGGCACACCGCGCGCCCGCACCTCGATGCGTGCGCCGCAGCTGTCGCCGGCCTTGCGCAGCATGTCCATGTGCGCTTCCAGCTGCGGGATGGCGCTGGCATTGGCGGCAAAAAACGCGTTGTCGCCGATGTGGGCTTCGCCTTCGAACGGAATCTGGATCTCGCCCAGCGCGCTCATCCAGCCGATGAAGCGGGTGCCGTGCTGCTGCTGCAGCCACTTGCGCGCCACCGCACCGGCCGCGACGGTGGGTGCCGTCAGCCGCGCCGACGAACGACCGCCGCCACGTGGGTCGCGCAGCCCGTACTTGCGCCAGTAGGTGTAGTCGGCATGGCCGGGGCGGAAGGTGTCGAGGATGTTGCCGTAGTCCTTGCTGCGCTGGTCGGTGTTGCGGATCAGCAGGCAGATCGGCGTGCCGGTGGTCAGGCCTTCGTAGACGCCGGAGAGGATCTCTACCGTGTCGGCCTCGTTGCGCTGCGTCACGTGCCGGCTGGTGCCGGGACGGCGGCGGTCGAGCTCGGGCTGGATGTCGGCTTCCGACAAGGCCAGGCCGGGCGGGCAGCCGTCGATGACGCAGCCGATGGCCGGGCCATGGCTTTCGCCGAAGTTGGTGACGCGGAAAAGTTCGCCGAAGGTGCTGCCAGACATGCCGGCATTCTAGAAGGCGCGGCCGGCGCCCTCAGGCCCGGCTCAACCGGTGATGGTGTCGCTGCCTTCGGCCGGCCAGTCGCGGATGTAGGCCTTCAGCATGCGGTTCTCGAAGTCCTGCGCATCGACCACCGACTTGGCCACGTCGTAGAACGAGATCACGCCCATCAGCGTGCGCCGCTCCAGCACCGGCATGTAGCGCGCGTGGCGCAGCAGCATCATGCGCCGCACTTCGTCGATCTCGGTTTCGGGCGTGCAGGTCAGCGGCGCGTCGTCCATCACCGAGCGCACGAGCCGCGTGCCGACACTGCCGCCGTTCAGCACCACGGCGTTGATCACCTCGCGGAAGGTCAGCATGCCCACCAGGTCGCCATGCTCCATGACCACCAGCGAACCGATGTCCAGTTCGGACATCATCGTCACCGCATCGGCCAGCGGCTGGTCCGGCGAAACCGTGTACAGCGTGTTGCCCTTGACGCGCAGGATGTCGGTGACTTTCATGGGGTCAATATAGCCCACAATGCCCGCGTCCCCTCCTTCGTGGAAGCCACAACATGGCCGGCTCTTCCGATCCGGGTTTCGACACGCTGGCCCTGCATGCCGGCGCGGCGCCCGACCCCGCCACCGGCGCCCGCGCCGTGCCCATCCACCTGAGCACGAGCTTCGTCTTCGAGAACAGCGAACACGCGGCCAGCCTGTTCAACATGGAACGCGCCGGCCATGTCTACAGCCGCATCAGCAACCCGACCAATGCGGTGCTCGAAGAACGTGTGGCGGCGCTGGAAGGCGGTAGCGGCGCCGTCGCCACGGCCAGCGGCCAGGCAGCGCTGCATCTGGCGATCTCGACCCTCGCCGGCGCCGGCAGCCACATCGTTGCGTCGGCGGCGCTGTACGGCGGCAGCCACAACCTGCTGAGCTACACGCTGGCGCGTTTCGGCATCGGCACGACCTTCGTCAAGCCGGGTGACATCGACGCCTGGCGCACTGCGATCCGGCCCGAGACCAGGCTGCTGTTCGGCGAAACCCTGGGCAACCCGGGGCTGGACGTGCTGGACATTCCGACGGTCGGCGCCATCGCCCACGAGGCCGGGCTGCCGCTGCTGGTGGACTCCACGTTCACAACACCCTGGCTGCTGAAGCCGCTGGACCATGGGGCCGACCTGGTGTTCCATTCGGCGACCAAGTTCCTGTCCGGGCACGGCACGGTGATCGGCGGTGTGCTGGTCGACGGCGGCCTGTTCGACTGGGACGGGTCCGGGCGTTTCCCCGAGCTCAGCGCGCCCTACGGTGGTTTCCATGGCATGGTGTTCAGCGAAGAGTCCAGCGTCGGCGCCTTCCTGTTGCGTGCGCGGCGCGAAGGCCTGCGCGACTTCGGCGCCTGCATGAGCCCGCACACGGCCTGGCTGATCCTGCAAGGCATCGAGACGCTGCCGCTGCGCATGGCACGCCATGTCGAGAACACACGCAGGATCGTTGCCTTCCTGGCCGCGCACCCGCTGGTCGCCGGTGTCGGTTACCCCGAACTCGAAGGCCACGCCAGCTACGCGCTCGCGAAGAAGCTGCTGCCACGCGGCTGCGGCTCGGTGTTCAGCTTCGACCTGAAGGGCTCGCGCAAACAAGGCCAAACCTTCATCGAAGCGCTGAAGATCTTCAGCCACCTGGCCAACGTCGGCGACTGCCGCTCGCTGGTGATCCACCCGGCCAGCACCACGCATTTCCGCATGGACGACGCGGCGCTGCAACAGGCCGGCATCGGCCCGGGCACGATCCGGCTGTCGATCGGCCTCGAAGACGCCGACGACCTGATCGATGACCTGAAGCGCGCCTTCAAGGTCGCGGAGAAGGCCGCATGAAGCTGGTCGTCGATGGCCGCGAGGCCTACGCCTACACCGGCGGCAAACCTTTCGATGCCAGCCTGCCCTGCGTCGTCTTCGTGCACGGCGCGCTGCACGACCACAGCCCCTGGACGCTGCTGGCGCGCTGGTTTGCGCACCACGGCCACGCGGTGCTGGCCGTCGACCTGCCCGGTCATTCGCGCAGCGCCGGGCCGCCGCTGCCCGACGTGGAGCAGATCGCCGCCTGGCTGCTGGCCCTGCTCGACGCCGCCGGCGTGCAGCAGGCCGCCGTCGTCGGCCACAGCATGGGCTCGTTGATCGCGCTGGAGACCGCGGCACAGGCGCCGGCACGCATCTCGCGGCTGGTGATGATGGCGACGGCCTATCCGATGAAGGTCAGCGATGCGCTGAAAAACACCGGCCGCGAGCAGCCGCTGAAGGCCATCGACATGGTCAATGCGTTCTCGTTGTCGACCACCGCGGCAAAACCGTCCTACCCCGGCCCCGGCATGTGGCTGCACGGCAGCAACCGGGCGCTGATGCGGCACACGCAGGCGCTGGCGCAGCGGCGCGACGGCCTCAACCTGTTTGCCCACGACTTCGAGGTCTGCGACCGTTATGCCAACGGCCTGGCCGCCGCCAGCCGGGTGGCTTGCCCGGCGACCTTCGTCCTCGGCGAACGCGACCAGATGACGTCGCCCAAGGCCAGCGCCGAGCTGGCCGCCGCACTGCGGCCGACCGTCGTGCGCCTGCCGGCCGGACATACCCTGATGGCCGAAGCGCCGGACGCCGTGTTGAATGCCTTGCGCCAGGCCTTGCAGGAGACACCGCGATGACCGCCACCACCCCCAGCGCCGCCGACCCCAAGTCGTTCACGAGCTTTGCCGAGTTCTACCCCTTCTACCTCGGCGAACACAGCAACCGCAGCTGCCGGCGGCTGCATTTCGTGGGTTCCTCGCTGTCGCTGCTGTGCCTGCTGATGCTGCTGGCCAGCGGGCGCCCGGTGTGGCTGCTGTACGGCCTGCTCTGCGGCTACGGCTTCGCCTGGCTGGGGCACTTCGTGTTCGAGAAGAACAAACCCGCCAGCTTCAAGCGCCCGCTGTACAGCTTCATGGGCGACTGGGTCATGTACAAGGACATCTGGACCGGGCGCATCCCGTTCTAGCAGCCTGGCAGCGCCGCACCTCAGCCCAGCACCTCGGCCAGCGTCAAAGCGCCCAGCCGCGTGTGTTCGCGGAAGGCACGTGTGCCCTCGCCCGGTGCCAGCAGCAGGCTGTCCAGCAGGGGCAGCGCCGGCGTGCGCTGCGGGTCGCACAGCAGCACGTGGCGCGGCGTGCCGCCGCCTTCGTCCAGGCGCGCCGCCCAGTCCAGCTGCACCAGCAGTTCCAGCAGCGGCTCCAGCAGCAGCGGGTCGCAGCGCAGGCCCTCGGCCAGCGCCGGCAGCGACAGGCCATGGGCC
>JBASTF010000157.1:0-7532 GCA_049274755.1 Rubrivivax sp.
AGGCGGTGCACCGCATCAAGTCGCGTGGCCTGCTGGTGTCGCGCCAGGGTTCGGGCGTGTTCGTCGCGGCGCCGGCACAGCACCGGCCGCTGGCTTTCGACCCGGCGGTGCTCGAGTCGGTCGATGCCGTGGTGCATGTCGTCGAGGTGCGGCGTGTGCTCGAGGGCGAGATCGCCGCGCTGGCCGCGGAGCGCGCGACAAAGACGCAGATCGCCGGCATCAAGCGGGCGCTGGCCGCCATCGACAAGGCCAGCGCCGCCGGTGGCGATGGCGTGGCCGAAGACCTGGATTTCCACCGCGCCATCGGCCTGGCCACCGGCAACCCGCAGTTCGGGCGCGTGATCGGCTTTCTCGAACAGTATCTGCGCGAGGCGATGCGCATCACCCGCGGCAACGAGTCGCGGCGTGCCGACTTCATGGAGGCGGTGCGCAGTGAACACCGCGCCATCGTCGACGCCATCGCCGCCGGCGACCCGCGTGCCGCACGCCGCGCAGCAACCACCCATCTGGTGCACAGCCAGCAGCGGCTGGAGCAGGGCGGTGTCATCGCCCCGCGGCCGCGCAAGACCTCTCGAAAGGACCTGGAACGATGAAGATTCTGATCACCGGCGGTGCCGGTTTTGTCGGCTCGCGGCTGGCGCGCACGCTGCTGCAGCGCGGCACCCTGGTCGGGCGCACGATCGCGCAGGTTGTGCTGGCCGACCAGGCGCCGGCACGGCCCGAACTGCTGGCCGATGCCCGTGTGTCGGCGCGTGTCGGCCCGCTGCTGGCGCAGTGCGAAGCGCTGCGCGACGAAGCTTTCGACGCCGTGTTCCACCTGGCCTCGGCCGTGTCCGGCGAATGCGAGGCCGACTTCGAGCTCGGCCTGCGCAGCAACCTCGACAGCACGCGGGCGCTGCTGGATGCACTGCGTTTTCGCAGCGAACGCGGTGCCACGCCGACACGGCTGGTGTTCAGCAGCTCGGTGGCCGTGTTCGGCCCCGACCCGGCGGTGCCGCTGCCGGCCATCGTCGGCGACACCACGCTGCCGGCGCCGCAAACCAGCTACGGCGCGCAGAAGCTGATCTGCGAACACCTGGTGGCCGACTACACCCGCAAGGGCTACATCGACGGCCGCGCCGCACGGCTGATGACGGTGACGGTGCGCCCGGGCCGCCCGAATGGTGCCGCGAGCTCCTTCTTCAGCGGCATCATCCGCGAGCCGCTGGCCGGCGAAGAAGCCATCCTGCCGGTCTCGCCCGATGTCTCGCACCCGGTGAGTTCGCCGCAGCGCACCGTCGAAGGCCTGATCGCCGTGTTCGAAGCCAGCCGCGAGGCCTTCAATGGCCGCACGGCGCTGAACCTGCCGGCGCTGAACGTCACCGTGCAGCAGATGCTGGACGCGCTGGAGAAGGTGGCCGGCCCTGTGGTGCGCGCTCGTGTGCGTGCGCAGCGCGACGAGCGCATCGCGGGCATCGTCGCCAACTGGCCCAAGGGTGCCAGCGCAACACGTGCTGCGGCGCTGGGCCTGCAGCCCGAGGCGAACTTCGAGGACATCATCCGGCAGTACATCGCCGACAACACCGGCACGCCGGCACTGAAGGGACTGGCATGAACAACATCGACCTGAAGGGCCGCGTCGCGGTGGTCACCGGCGGCGCGCAAGGCCTGGGTTATGCGATCAGCGAACGCCTGCTGCAGTCCGGCGCCGGCGTCGTGCTGTGGGACATCGACGCCGCCAAGCTCGACAGCGCCTGCGCAGCACTGTCGGCACTGGGGCCGGTGCGTGGCAAGCGGGTCGAACTCACCGACGATGCGGCGGTCGCCGCGGCCACCGCCGAGGCCGGGCGCATCGACATTCTGGTGAACAACGCTGGCATCACCGGTGGCAACGGCACGACCTGGGAACTCGACCCGGCGGTGTGGAAACGTGTCATCGACGTCAACCTCATCGGGCCCTACCTCACCTGCCGCCACGTCGTGCCGGCGATGCTGTCGCGTGGTTACGGCCGCATCGTCAACATCGCGTCGGTGGCCGGCAAGGAAGGCAACCCCAACGCCAGCCACTACAGCGCCAGCAAGGCAGCGCTGATCGCGCTGACGAAGTCGCTGGCCAAGGAACTGGCCACCAAGGGGGTGCTGGTCAACGCCGTGGCGCCGGCAGCGGCGAAAACGGCGATGTTCGACCAGATGGCGCAGACGCACATCGACTACATGCTGAGCAAGATCCCGATGGCGCGTTTCCTGCAGCCGGCCGAGATCGCCGCGATGGTGGCTTGGTTGTCCAGCGAGGAGTGTTCGTTCAGCACCGGTGCCGTGTTCGACATCACAGGCGGGCGTTCAACCTACTGAACTTCAGTACAGCGTCGTTGCCTGGCGCTGCTGCAGTTCGCCGTCGTAGGCGGCGCCGTCGATGCCGTTGCCACTCAGCGTCTGCAGGATGCTACCGGGCGAGGGCAGGGCGCTGCGCGCGACCTGCGCCGCCGGGTCCCAGAGCCGCGAACGTTTGATCGCACGCGCGCACTGGAAAAACACCGTTGCCACGCTGAGCACCAGCACCGAGGCCGGCGGCTTGCCGTCGACGTCGAAGGCTGCGCACAGCGCCGGCGCGGCGCTGATGCGGGCGCGGCCGTTGACACGCAGCGCCTCGCCGATGCCGGGGACGAGGAAGATCAGCGCGACCTCGGGGTCGTGCACGATGTTGCGCAGGCTGTCGATGCGCTGGTTGCCGCGCCGGTCGGGCAGCAGCAGCGTGTGGGCGTCCAGCACACGCACGAAGCCGGGTGCGTCGCCGCGTGGCGAGGTGTCGAGCCGGCCGCTGGCGCTGCGTGTGGCCAGCACGGCAAAGGGTGCGGCCTCGATGTAGGGCCGGTACAGCGGGTGGATGTGGTCGGCCACCTTGGCCAGCGAGGTGTCGCCAGGGCCGGTGCTGTAGACCTGCCGCAGCGCGGCTTCGTCGGCCAGGTCGTGGGCCGTATCGGCGGCCAGCGCCAGCAGCTCGGCGTCGGTCATCCGATGCGCCCCAGCAGCAGGTACTCCATCAGTGCCTTCTGCACGTGCATGCGGTTCTCGGCTTCGTCCCAGACCACGCTCTGCGGGCCGTCGATGACCTCGGCTGCCACTTCCTCGCCACGGTGTGCCGGCAGGCAGTGCATGAAGAGTGCGTCCTTCTGTGCCAGCTGCATCATCTGCGTGTCCACGCACCAGTCGGCGAAGGCCTTTTGCCGCGCGGCGTTTTCGGCTTCGAAGCCCATGCTGGTCCAGACATCGGTGGTCACCAGGTGGGCACCTTCGCAGGCCGCAAACGGGCTCTTGAAGGTCTTCACGCACTGCGGGTTGGCGACGCCGGCGAGCTTGGGGTCGATCTCGTAGCCGCTGGGTGTGCTGACATGCACCGTGAAGCCCAGGATGTCGGCCGCCTGCAGCCAGGTGTTGGCCATGTTGTTGCCGTCGCCGACCCAGGCCACGACCTTGCCCTGGATCGAGCCGCGGTGCTCGATGAAGGTGAAGATGTCGGCCAGGATCTGGCAGGGGTGGTACTCGTTGGTCAGGCCGTTGATCACCGGCACCCGCGAGTTCGCGGCGAAACGTTCGAGCTTGCTCTGCTCGTAGGTGCGGATCATCACCAGGTCGACCATGCGGCTGATGACGCGGGCGCTGTCTTCCACCGGCTCGGCGCGGCCGAGCTGGCTGTCGCCGGTGGTCAGGTGCACCACCGAGCCGCCCATCTGGTACATGCCGGCCTCGAAGCTGACGCGCGTGCGCGTGCTGGCCTTCTCGAAGATCATCGCCAGCGTGCGGTCGGCCAGCGGTGTGTAGCGCTCGTAGTTCTTGAAACGCGTCTTGATGATCTTCGCGCGTTCGAACAGGTAGGCGTATTCCTCGGCGCGGAAGTCCTTGAACTGCAGGTAGTGCTTCATCAGCGAGTGGCCGGGTTTCATGGTCGGCACCGCTCGGCCGTCCGAAGGTGACGAGCGCCCCCTTGGGGGGCCGCGAGCGCAGCGAGCTTGGGGGTTGTCATGTCGGTTCTGCCAGGAACCCCTTGATCAGCGGCACCAGGACGGCGGCGAGCTGGCGCACCTCGTCGGCGTTGATGATCAGCGGCGGCAACAGGCGCACCACACGGTCGGCGGTGACGCTGAGCATCAGCCCGGCCTCGGCGGCGCGGCCCAGCAGCACGCCGCAGGGGCGGTCGAGCTCGATGCCGATCATCAGCCCCTGGCCGCGGTATTCGACGACGCCGCTTTCGCCGGCCAGGCCGGTTTCCAGCAGGTCGCGCAGCAGCCGGCCCTGGGCCGCGGCGTTGGCCAGCAGCCCGTCTTCTTCCATGATGCGCAGCGTCTCGACACCGGCGCGCATGGCCAGCGGGTTGCCGCCGAAGGTGGTGCCGTGGTTGCCAGGGCCCAGCACGTTGACGGCCTTGGGGCCGACGACGATGGCGCCGATGGGCACACCCGAGCCCAGGCCCTTGGCCAGCGGCATCACGTCGGGCACGATGCCGGCCCACTGGTGCGCAAACCACTTGCCGGTGCGGCCCAGGCCGCACTGCACTTCGTCGAGCATCAGCAGCCAGTCCTGGCGGTCGCAGATGCGGCGCAGGCCTTGCAGCGTGTTGATCTCGCTCTGGTTGATGCCACCTTCCCCCTGGATGACTTCCAGGAACACGGCGACGACGTTGGGGTTGTTGCGCGCCACCTCCTCGATGGCCTGCAGGTCGTTCAGCGGCACACGCACAAAACCTTCGACCAGCGGGCCGAAGCCGGCCTGCACCTTGGTGTTGCCGGTGGCCGAGAGCGTGGCGATGGAGCGGCCGTGGAAGGCCTTTTCGTAGACGATGATCTCGGGCTTCTCGATGCCCTTGTCGTGGCCGAACTTGCGGGCGATCTTGATCGCGCCTTCGTTGGCCTCGAGGCCGCTGTTGCAGAAGAAGGCGCCCGACAGATTGGACAGCGCACACAGCCTGGCCGCCAGCTGTTCCTGCAGCGGCACTTCGTAGTAGTTGCTGCAGTGGATCATCTTCGCCACCTGGTCCTGCAGCGCCGGCACCAGCTTGGCATGGCCGTGGCCCAGCGTGTTGACGGCGATGCCGCCCAGGCCGTCGAGGTAACGTTTGCCGTTGGTGTCCCACAGCCAGCAGCCCTGGCCGTGCGACAGCGCCAGGGGCAGGCGGCCGTAGGTGTTCAGCACATGCGGCATCGGCGACATGAGGGCGGCTTCGGGTGCTTTCATCGGACAATCCTCGGGCGGTGCCTGGAATGACAATCGGCGTGTGAACCGTGGTGGCCCGCACGCCGAACGGCTTTGCATTCTAGAGGTCGCAGCGCCCGTGCTGCGTCGCAGCAAATTGCGGGCACAATCCCGGGTTGCCGATGACCAGCCAGCCTCCCCGTCAGTATTACATCCAGGGTGTCACCCTGGACGGCCGCAGCTTCCGCCCCAGCGACTGGGCCGAACGCCTGGCCGGTGCGATGTCCAGCTTCCGGCCTGGTGGCAGCGCCGGCGGCATCGGGGCCTTCATCGGCTATTCGCCGTACTGCGTGCCGCGTCTGGTCGACGGCATCAAGTGCGTGATGGTCAACGAGGCCCTGCGTGGCATCGAGCCGATGGCCTGGGACTTCGTGATGAACTTCGCCCGCGACAACGGGCTGAAGGTCGTCGAGGTGAACCTCGCCTAGAAAAGCAAAAGGGCCTGCAGTGCAGGCCCTTTCGACATCACCCGGAAATCCTGGTCGTCAGGCGGCGAGCGCCAGCGCCTTGACCTTGGCGGCCAGGCGGCTCTTCAGGCGCGCAGCCTTGTTCTTGTGGAAGATACCCTTGTCAGCCACCGAGTCGATCACGCTCTGGGCGGCCTTGAAGGTTTCGACGGCCTGGGCCTTCTCGCCAGCAGCGACCAGCTTGGTGACGTTCTTGACGACAGTGCGGAAGCGCGAACGCAGCGAGCTGTTGTGTGCGTTCAGTACCACGTCCTGGCGGGCGCGCTTGCGGCCCGAGGCGAGGCGAACGGTTTTCTTCTTGGCTTTGGACGAGGTGGCCATGCTTGAAAGCTTGTTTGGATTGCGGGTGGTGCAAAGACCGTCGAGTATAACACGCCACTGGTGGAAACGCCAGTCAGCCCTGCCGGCCCGCCTATAATGCCCGGCTGCCCTGGTCTCGGGCGCCTGCTTGCCGCGCCTGCTGCGCGTGGCCTCCCCCTCGTTCGTGAACCTTCTCCGGGCCGCTTCCACCGTTTCGCTGCTGACTCTGGCCTCGCGTGTCACCGGGCTGGTGCGCGAGCAGCTCGTCGCCGTCTACTTCGGCGCCAGCGCCTTCACCGACGCCTACAACGTCGCGTTCCGCATTCCCAACCTGTTCCGGCGCCTGTTTGCCGAAGGCGCATTTTCGCAGGCCTTCGTGCCGCTGCTGGCGGCCACCCGGGAGCGCGAAGGCGATGCCGCGACGCAGCGCCTCATCGACGCCGTGGCCACCGTGCTGGCCTGGGTGCTGCTGCTGACCTGTGTGCTCGGTGTTGTCGGCGCACCGGTGCTGGTGTGGGTCATGGCCTCGGGGCTGGAGCGCTTCGACACCGCCGTGCTGATGACACGCTGGATGTTCCCCTACATCGGCTTCATGTCGATGGTGGCGTTGTCGGCCGGCATCCTGAACACCTGGAAACGGTTTGCGGTGCCGGCTGCAACGCCGGTGCTGCTGAACCTGAGCTGCATCGCCGCCGCGGTGTTCGGCACCCCCTGGTTCCAGCGCCTGGGGCTGGAGCCGGTGCTGGCGCTGGCTGGCGGCGTGGTCGTCGGCGGTGTGCTGCAGGCGGCGGTGCAGGTGCCGGCGCTGCGTGCGCTGGGGCTGATGCCGAACATCGGCCTGCGCTGGTCGCGGCTGCGCGCGGCCTGGTCGCACCCGGGCGTGGCATTGATCCTGCAGCGCATGGCGCCGGCGCTGCTGGGGGTGTCGGTGGCCCAGGTGTCGATGCTGATCAACACCCAGATCGCCTCGCATGTGGCCGTCGGCGCCGTCTCCTGGCTGACCTATGCCGACCGGCTGATGGAGTTCCCGACGGCGCTGCTGGGTGTGGCGATGGGTGTCGTGCTGCTGCCGCAGCTGTCGTCGGCCCAGGGGCGGGGCGACGCCCAGGCCTATTCCGACATGCTGGACTGGGGCCTGCGCCTGGTGCTGCTGCTGGCCTTGCCCTGCGCGGTGGCCCTGCTGCTGTTCGCCCAGCCGCTGGTGGCGGTGCTGTTCCACTATGGCGCCTTCACCGCGGCCGACGTGCAGCAGACCACCCGTGCGGTGATGGGCTGGGGCGTCGGGCTGATGGGCCTGGTGGCCGTGAAGGTGCTGGCGCCGGGCTTCTACGCCCGCGAGGACACCCGCACGCCGGTGAAGATCGCCGTCGGCGTGCTGGTGGCGACGCAGCTGATGAACACCGTCTTCGTGCCCTGGGTCGGCACCGCCGGCCTGGCGCTGTCGATCGGCCTGGGTGCGACGCTGAACGCGCTGCTGCTGCTGCTGGGCCTGCTGCGCCGTGGTGTCTACCGCCCGGCGCCGGGCTGGCCGGCTTACAC
>JBASTF010000158.1:0-4432 GCA_049274755.1 Rubrivivax sp.
GATGCCGGCATCGGTCTGCACACGGCCCTGCTCGGCGGCGGCCAGCGTGCCGAGGCCGACAAGCTGGCAGCCGACTGGCAGCGCGAACAACCCAAGGACGTGGCCTTCCGCTACTACCTGGGCGACATGGCCTTGTCGCGCGCCGAACTGCCGGCCGCCGAGGCCCACTACAGGGCCGTGCTCGAACTGCAGCCGCGCAACGCGCTGGCGATGAACAACATCGCCTGGCTGCTGGCGCGCCAGGGCAAACCGGGCGCCGTGGCGATGGCTGAGCAGGCCAACGCGCTGATGCCCGACCGTGCGCCGCTGCTGGACACGCTGGCCACCGCGCTGGCAGCCGAAAAGCAGTTGCCCAAGGCCATCGAAACGCAGAAGCGCGCGATCCAGCGCAACCCGCAAGACCCCGGCCTGCAGCTCAACCTGGCCAGGCTCTACATCCAGTCCGGCGACAAGGCCCAGGCGCGCGGCGAACTCGACGCGCTGGCCAAGCTGGGCGACAAGTTCCGCGGCCAGGCCGAGGTGGCCACGCTGCTGAAGACGGTGCAGTGAATGCCTGCCGACGCGGCCTGCTGGCTGCGGCAGCCTCCTGGGTCTGTACCGGTGGCAGCGCCGCGGCGACGCTGCCCGAGCTGATCGCGCGGCTGCGCCCCTCGGTGCTGCCGGTGGGCACCTTCAGCGCCACCGCCAGTCCGCGCTTCGGCTTCCGCGGCACCGGCTTCGTCGTCGGCGACGGCATGCTGGTGGCCACGAACTTCCATGTGCTGCCACCCAGCGCCGAGCTCGCCACCGGCCCCGGCATGGCGGTGCGCACGCCCTCGGGCGAGTTGCGCCTGGCCAAGGTGCTGGCCAGCGACCGCGACCACGACCTGGCGCTGCTGAAGATCGACGGTGCGCCGCTGCCCGCCGTGGCGCTGGACGGCGCCAACAGTGCCCGCGAAGGCCAGGACATCGCACTGATGGGCTTCCCGATCGGCGGCGCACTCGGTTTCTCGCCGGTCACGCACCGCGGCATCGTCGCCTCGGTCACCCAGGTGGCGCTGCAGGCACCGACAGCACAACAGCTCGACGCCCGGGCCATCACACGCCTGCGCGAAGGCAACTTCGAGGTGCTGCAGCTCGACGCCACGGCCTACCCCGGCAACAGCGGCGGGCCGGTGTTCGACGCCGGCAGCGGCGTCGTGCTCGCCGTCGTCAACATGGTGCTGGTGAAGGGCAGCCGCGAGTCGGCATTGTCCTCACCCACCGGCATCAGCTATGCGATCCCGGTGCGCCACCTGCTGGCCTTGCTGGCCCAGGTGGCACAGACGACTCAGGCGCCTCAGACCCGGTAGTACGCGCGGTACCAGGCGACGAAGCGGCCAATGCCGGTGCGGATGTCGGTGCCGGGCTTGAAGCCGGTCCAGGCCGTCAGCGCGTCGACATCGGCATAGGTGGCCGGCACGTCGCCGTCCTGCAGCGGCAGCAGGTTCTTCTGCGCCTTCATGCCCAGCGCTTCCTCGATCGCGGCGATGAAGTCCAGCAGCGGCACCGGGTCGTGGTTGCCGATGTTGAACACGCGGTACGGCGCGTCGCTGGTCGCCGGGTCGGCGGTTTCCGAGCGGTAGTCGGGGTTGGCCGTCGCCGGGCGGTCGAGCACACGGATCACACCTTCGACGATGTCGTCGACGAAGGTGAAGTCGCGCTGCATGTTGCCGTGGTTGAAGACGTCGATGGGTTTGCCTTCGAGGATGGCCTTCGTGAACAGGAACAGCGCCATGTCCGGCCGGCCCCAGGGGCCGTAGACCGTGAAGAAGCGCAGGCCCGTGGTCGGCAGGCGGAACAGATGGCTGTAGGTGTGCGCCATCAGCTCGTTGGCCTTTTTCGTCGCCGCGTACATGCTGACCGGGTGGTCCACGCTGTCGTGCTCGGAAAACGGCATCTTCGTGTTGCCGCCGTAGACGCTGGAACTGGACGCATAGACCAGGTGTTGCACGCCGTTGTGGCGGCAGCCTTCCAGGATGTTCATGAAGCCCACGACGTTGCTGTCGATGTAGGCATGCGGGTTCTTCAGCGAATAGCGCACACCGGCCTGGGCCGCCAGGTGGATGACGCGGTCGAAGCGCTCGGCGGCGAACAGACGCTCCATGCCTTCGCGGTCGGCCACGTCCATCTTCACGAAGCGGAAGCGCTCGTGCGGCGTCAACCGGGCAAGGCGGTCTTGCTTCAGCCGGACATCGTAGTAGTCGTTCAGGTTGTCCAGGCCCACCACCTCGTCGCCGCGGGCCAGCAGGCGGTGTGTGGTGGTGCTGCCGATGAAGCCGGCGGCGCCGGTGAGCAGGATTTTCATGTCCGCGATTGGAGCAAACTTTGGCGCCACGGCGCGCGAGGATTTCACGGCCGGCTATGCTTCCTGCGATGAACACCGCCACCCCCCCCGAACCTCGCCTCACCTCCTTGTCGCATGGCGGCGGCTGCGGCTGCAAGATCGCCCCGGGCGTGCTGAGCGAGATCCTCAAGGGCACGGCCGCGCTGCCGGTGCCGCCGCAGCTGCTGGTCGGCATCGAAACCGCCGACGACGCCGCGGTCTACCAGCTCAACGACGAGCAGGCGCTGATCGCGACGACGGACTTCTTCATGCCCATCGTCGACGACCCCTTCGACTTCGGGCGCATCGCCGCCACCAATGCCATCAGCGACGTCTACGCGATGGGCGGCCGGCCCATCCTGGCGCTGGCCTTGGTGGGCATGCCGATCAACGTGTTGTCGACGGCCACCATCGGCCGCATCCTCGAGGGTGGTGCCTCGGTGTGCCGCGCCGCCGGCATCCCCATCGCCGGCGGCCACACGATCGATTCGGTGGAAGCCATCTACGGCTTGGTCGCGCTGGGCCTGGTGCACCCGAAACACGTGAAGCGCAACGCCGACGCCCAGCCTGGCGACCTGCTGGTGCTGGGCAAGCCGATCGGCGTGGGTGTGATGTCGGCAGCGCTGAAGAAGGAAAAACTCGGCGCCGACGGCTACGACCAGATGATCGCAACGACGACGCGGCTGAACACACCCGGCCCCGACCTGGCAGCGCTGCCCGGTGTGCATGCGCTGACCGACGTCACCGGCTTCGGCCTCGCCGGCCATGCGCTGGAGATGGCGCGGGGTGCCAACTGCGAGTTGCAGATCGACTGGGCCGCCGTGCCGCAGTTGCCCGGCGCGCGTGCGCTGGCGTCCCAGGGTTTTGTCACCGGCGCATCGGGCCGCAACTGGGCCGGCTATGGCGCCCAGGTGGCCTTGCCGGCCGACTTCGCCGCCGAAGACCGTGCGCTGCTGACCGACCCGCAGACCAGCGGCGGCCTGCTGGTGGCCTGTGCGCCGTCGGCCCTGGACGCCGTGCTGGCCACCTTCCGCCGCCACGGTTTCGAGCAGGCGGCCGTGGTCGGCCAGGTGGCCAGCGGCACGCCGCGGCTGCTGCTGCGCTAGACGAAGCGGAAGGCCACGGCACCCAGCGGGCCGTAGTCGATGTGGAAGTTGTCGCCGGCCACGGCGGTGGTCGGGCGTGTGAACGAGCCGGCGAGCACGATGTCGCCGGCGTTCAGCTGTTCGCCATGCGGTGCGATCTTGTTCGCCAGCCAGGCCACGCCGGTGGCCGGGTGGTTCAGCACGCCGGCGGCCAGGCCCGTCTCCTCGATGACGCCGTTCTTGTAGAGCAGTGCGCCGACCCAGCGCAGGTCCACCGCGTCGGGTTTGACCGGCCGGCCACCCATCACGATGCCGGCATTGGCGGCGAAATCGGCGATGGTGTCGAAGACCTTGCGCGGCGCCTTGGTCTCGCGGTCGAACTGCTCGATGCGCGCGTCGATGATCTCGATCGTCGGCACCACGTAGTCGGTGGCGGCCAGCACGTCGACGAGCCGCGTGTGCGGCCCCTGCAGCGGCTTGCCGAGCACAAACGCCAGCTCGACCTCGATGCGCGGCGCGATGAAACGCGAGACCGGGATGTCGCTGCCCGGCTCGAGCAGCATGTCGTCCATCAGCGGTGCGTAGTCGGGCTCGGTGATCTGGCTGGCCTGCTGCATCGCACGCGAGGTCAAACCGATCTTGCGGCCGATGGTGCGGCGGCCGTCGGCGAGTTCCAGCGCCACCCAGGCGCGCTGGATCGCGTAGCCGTCTTCGATGGTCATCTCGGGGTGGCGCTTCGAGAAGTGGCGCAGCTGCACACGCTGCTTGCGCGCGTCGTACAGTTCACGCGCCAGCGCTTCAATGGTGGCCTGCGGCAGCATCGTTCAGACCTTGTTGTTGAACAGCGGGTGGATCGTGCTGTGCTTGGCGTCGAAGACTTCCTGGCCTTCGTCGATCTGCACCGTCAGCCCGAGATAGCGCTTGTCGAACAGCGGCGCGAGATGTGTGCGCGCGGCCGCCGCGATCGCCTCGCCGCAGCGCTGCTGCACCGCCGCGCTGCGGC
>JBASTF010000159.1:0-4788 GCA_049274755.1 Rubrivivax sp.
CTGCTGTACGTGGGCGCCAGCCGCGCACGTGCCGGCAGTGCGGCGGCCACCAGCGAGGCCTTCGTCAAACTGCAGTTCGACACCGACGAGGCGCGCGGCCTTTTCTCCGGCTCATGACCTCGGTCAAGGTGGCGCCGGCGGCGCCGCCTAGACTGCGTTCACACGCCAAGGAGAACCGCGATGTACACCCACCTGCTGGTGCCGGTCGACGGCACCGAACTCTCGGAACGCGCAGCCATCGCCAGCATCGAGCTGGCGCGCAAGCTGGGCGCCAGGCTGACGGCCTTCGTCGCCGAACCGATGCCGCCGCTGCCGACGCTGGGCAGCAGCCCCAGCGTCTACCAGCGCGACGCCGATGCCCACCTGCAGCGCACCGAGCAGCATGCCCGCGAGGTGCTGGCGCGTTTCGGCGCCCAGGCCGCCGAACAGGGTGTGGCCTTCGACGGCAGGTTCCAGCGCAGCGACGCCATCGACGACAGCATCGTCGCCGCCGCCCAGGAATTCGGCTGCGACCTCATCGTGATGGCCACCCATGGCCGCGGCGCTTTCGGCGAACTGCTGTTCGGTTCGCACACGAAGTCGGTGCTGTCGCGCAGCAAGCTGCCGCTGCTGGTGCTGCACTAGGGTCAGAAGCTTTCCCAGTCCTCGCTGCCGGCCGCCACAGCAGTTGGCTTGGCAGCTGCGGCGCGTGGTGCTGCGGCGGCAACGGCCACCGGTTTTGCCGGCACCGGCTTCGTGGCCGGCCTGGTCGCCGTCGACGGCCTGGCAGGCGCCACCGGCGCGAAGTCCACGCTGTCGTCGACCTTGAACACGGCCACCGCGTCGGTCAGGCGCAAGGCCTGCTGTTTCAGGCTGTCGGCGGCGGCGGCCGATTCCTCCACCAGCGCGGCGTTCTGCTGCGTCACCCGGTCGAGCTGGCCGATGGCGTCGCCGACCTGGCCGATGCCCTGGCTTTGTTCGTGCGTGGCGGCGCCGATCTCGGCGATCAGGTCCGAGACCCGCTTCACCTGGCCGACGATGTTGTCCATCGCACCGCCGGCTTCGCCGACCAGGCGGCTGCCGGTTTCGACACGTTCGACGCTCTGGCCGATGAGGGCCTTGATCTCGCGTGCGGCCTCGGCCGAGCGGCTGGCCAGGCTGCGCACCTCGCCGGCCACCACGGCAAAGCCGCGGCCCTGTTCGCCGGCGCGGGCCGCTTCCACCGCGGCGTTCAGCGCCAGGATGTTGGTCTGGAAGGCAATGCCGTCGATCGTGCCGATGATGTCGGCGATGCGCTGGCTGCTGTTGTGGATCTCGCCCATCGTCGTGACGACCTGGGACACCACAGCGCCGCCGCGCTGCGCGACCTCGGCGGCCGACGAAGCCAGCTGGTTGGCCTGGGCCGCCGAATCGGCGCTGTGCTGCAGCGTGCCGGTCAGCTCTTCCATCGAGCTGGCGGTCTGCTGCAGGTTGCTGGCCGTCTGCTCGGTGCGCGAACTGAGGTCCTGGTTGCCGACCGCGATCTGCGAACTCGCCGTCGAGATGCCGTCGGCGACGCCGCGCACCTGCTGCAGCGACTGGGTCAGCGCGTGGCGCATCTGGTCCATGGCCTGCAGCACGCGGCCGGTTTCGTCGCGGCCGTAGCCGCTGGCGGCCGGGCCGGTGAGGTCCATGCGGGCGATGGCGCCGGCCATGGCTTCGGCCTGGCGCAGCGGGCGTGTGATGCTGGTGGCCAGCAGCCAGGCCAGCCAGACACCGGCCACCAGCGACACGGCGCCGGCGCCCAGCAACGCGAAGGTCGCGCGGTCGCGCAGGTCTTCGGTGCGCTGCACGATGGCGTCGACCTGCTTGCGCTGGCCTTCGGTCAGCGCCTGCACGGCGCCGATGTAGTCACGGGCGAGCGGCTCGAAACGTTCGCTGAAGATCTTGGCCGCGCCGTCGACGTTGCCGGCCTTCTTGAGGCCGCTGACCTCGTCGCGCGCGGCGAGGTAGGCCTTGCGCAGCTCGCCGATCTTGTCGAAGAGCTGGCGCTCCTCGGGCCGGTCCATCTTGGCTTCGATCAGCTTCTGCAGCTCGTTGGTCGTGCGCACGGCTTCGGCGGTGGCGGACGCGAAGTACTCGACCAGGCTGGGATCGCTGCTCTTGGCAATGGCCGAGGTGCGCTGCACGCCGCCTGTGGTCTGGCGCAGCCAGTCGGCCGCGGCCCGCTCGATCTTCACGTTGTCGGCCAGCATGGCCTGCACCTGGTTCGTCAGCGAACGCAGCTGCACGGCCGAGAAAATGCTGCTCAACAGCGACAGCGCGAGGATCAGGCCCAGCACGAGCGCCAGGCGCCGTGCGATGCTGAGGTTGTTCAACGACACGATTCTTCCTTGTGGTGATGGGAGCCCAGTGGGTTATCGGCGCCGGGCGCGCCGTCTTGATCGCTCAGCCAGCGCCGCTTTGCCGGAAGGCCATCACCGCCTGGTTGCGCAGCGTGCGCAGCAGCGACAACTCCTTCTCGCCCAGCACCAGCGAACCAGGCTGGTCCTTGTCGGCGTAAATCAGCGCGAAGGCGGCGTTTTTCATCGCCATCGGCAGCAGCAGGAAGGACGGTGCGTTGACGCCCTCGCGGTACCAGGCCGGCAGGCGCGGCGCGATGTTGGCGCTGGTGGCGTCGGCGATCAGCGTGTCCACGCCCTTGGCGCAGACGGCGGCGAACAGGTCGGGTGTGCCCTTGGGCTTCAGCGCCACCTTGAAGACGCGGCTGACGCCGGTGGCATCGTCGCCCAGGCCGAAGCGACCGGTCAGCATCTCGGTCTTGGGGTCGCGCAGGCAGAACACGATGCGGCGGAAACCCAAGGCGCGGTACATGGTCTCCAGCACCATGCGCAGCACTTCGTTGAGCTTGAAGTTGTCGGCCACCATGCTGTTCGTGATGTCCTGGATGCCGGCGGCCAGCAGTTCAGCCATCGGCTTGGCCGCGGCCGCTGCGGCGCCGTCCATCACGACGGTGGGCTGCAGCAAATGGCCGGCCAGCGAGTCCATCACCGGGTCGGCTGCCGGCTTTTCGCCGACAAGCAGGCGGCGCGCCTGGCTGCCCGGCGCCATCTGCAGGCCCATGGCCTGGGTCAGCTGCGTCAGGCGTGGCCGTGCGGCCTCGACGGCGGCAGCGATGTCTTTGGCCGGCAGGCCCAGGGCCGTGGCGTATTTCTCGCCGATGGCGGCCAGGCGGCGCTTCAGCGCGTCGCCTTCGTTGAACAGCACGGCGTCGACGATCTCGTTGCCGGCACGGCCGGCCCAGCGCTGGCGCTCGACACCACGCTCCACCGCATGGCCGGGTGTGTCGCCGGCGGGCGGGCGCATCGCCCGCTGCAGCGTGTCGGGCAGGCCCCAGCTCTTGGCGATGGCCACACCGAGTTCTTCATAGCCGATGCCCAGCACCTGGGCCGAGACCTTCTCGCGCTGCGCCGCCGCGGCTTCGCCGGCCGGCAGTTGCTGGCGCACCTGCAGCGCTTCTTCGGGAAAGTAGTACTCGGTGAGCAGCCGCCCCAGGTTCTGGAACATCGAACCGAGGAAGGCTTCTTCGCCGTCGCGCGCATTCGGCGTCAGCTCGTCGGCCAGCGTGCCGGCCATCAGCGCACGCAGGAATTCCTCGCGCAGCAGCGTGGCATGCGCCTTGTCGCGCATGTGCTCCATCAGCACCAGCGACAAGGCCATGTTGCGGATGCCGGCGAAGCCCACCAGGGCCACCGCCCGCGACACGGTGCTGACCGCGCCGCCCGACTGGCTGAAATGCGCCGTGTTGACCATGCGCAGCAGCTTGTTCGTCAGCGCCACGTCTTTCAGGATCTCGGCCGACAGGCTGGCCAGGCTCTCGGTTTCCGAGGTCGCGACCTTCTGGATGCGGCCCACCGATTCCGACAAGGCCGGGAAGTCGCCCTTGTTGCGCATGCGGCGCAGCAGGAAGTCCAGCGTGCCGTGGCCGGCGCCGGGCGCAGGTTCCTCGGCTTCGGGCTGCAGCCATTCGGCCAGCGCGTCGTGCAGTTCCTGGGCACCGGCATAACGTTTGGCCGGGTCGCGCGCCAGCGCCCGCTGCACGATGCCGCGCAGTTTGTCGTCGACGGCAGCCGTGGCCGCAAGCTTCAGGTCTTCCTGCTGCACACGCGCCAGGGCCCGCAGCGTGTCGGGTTCACGCAGCAGCCGCGCACCACCCAGCAGTTCGGCCAGCACGACGCCGGCCGAGAACACGTCCATCGCCGGGGTCGGTGTTGCCGCACGTGCGGCCTCAGGCGAGATGTAGCCGGGCGTGCCGACAATGCCGATGGGGTCGCTGCGGCCGGCTGCGCCGGGGCCGGCGATGCGTGCGGCGATGCCGAAGTCCATCACACGGGCACGGCCGTCGCTGCCGATCAGCACGTTCGAAGGCTTCAGGTCGCGGTGCACGATGCCCTGGGCCTGAGCCTCGGCCAGCGCCGACAGCACACCGAGCATCAAGGTCACGGCTTCGCGGGCCGGCCAGGCGCCCTTGCCCTTCATCGCCTCGGCCAGCGTCGGCCCGGCGACGTATTCGAACACCAGCCAGGCCTCGCGGCCCTGCTGGTCGGCTTCGAACACCGGCACGATGTGCGGGTGGTTCAGGCGGCTGACCGCGCGTGCTTCGTGCAGCCACTGGCTGACGGACAAGGCGTCGGCACCGGGGTTCAGGCGCTTGACCGCCACCTCGCGTTCCAGCCGCGGGTCGTTGGCCAGCCAGACGGTGGCCTGGGCCCCGCGGCCGAGTGCACGCTTGAGTTCAAAACGGCCCAGGCGGGCCGGATGCGGTACTGC
>JBASTF010000160.1:0-2451 GCA_049274755.1 Rubrivivax sp.
GTGATCTTCTTGGTGTTCTCCACCGACTTGATCTTGCCGCGTATCTCTTTGCCGACCGCCATGATTACCTCGCCCCCAAGCTCGCTGCGCTCGCTACCCCCCGAGGGGGCCGTGTTCGATACCGGGAAACCCGTGATCGAACGCTGCTCACATGACTCGCGCCATCGCCTCGGCCGTGCGCTCGACGTTGCCGGTGTTCAGCCCGGCCACGCAGACACGGCCCGAGCGCACCAGGTAGACGCCGAACTCCTCGCGCAGCCGGTCGACCTGGGCGGCGGACAGGCCGGTGTAGCTGAACATGCCGCGCTGGCTGAGGAAATAGCCGAAATCGCGGCCCGGCAGCTTGGCGCTGAGCACGCCGTGCAGGCTGCGCCGCATGGCCTGGATGCGGGTGCGCATCGCGGTCACGTCGGCTTCCCAGGCGGCACGCAGCGCCGGGTCGGTCAACACGCGGCTGACGATGCCGGCGGCATGGATCGCCGGGCTGGAGTAGTTGCGCCGCACCGTGGCCTTCATCTGGCCCAGCACCAGCTCGGCCTCGGCCGCAGTGGCGCAGACGACGCTGAGTGCGCCGGCCCGTTCGCCGTAGACGCTCATGCTCTTCGAAAACGAGTTGGCGATGAAAAAGCTCAGGCCCGCCGAGGCCAGCGCGCGCACCGCAAATGCATCTTCGGCGATGCCGTCGCCGTAGCCCTGGTAGGCCAGGTCCAGGTAGGGCAGCAGCTGGCGCTTCTGCAGCAGCGGGATCAACTGCTGCCATTGCGCCTGCGACAGGTCCACGCCGGTCGGGTTGTGGCAACAGGCATGCAGCAGCACGATGCTGTGCGGCGGCAACTGGTCCAACGCCGCCAGCATCGCGTCGAAGCGCACGCCGCCGGTGGCCGGGTCGTAGTACGGATAGCTGTTCACCGTGACGCCCGAACCTTCGAACATCGCGCGGTGGTTGTCCCAGGTGGGGTCGCTGACCCAGACCTGGCTGCCGGGGAACCAGCGCTTGATGAAGTCGGCACCGACCTTCAGCCCGCCGCTGGAGCCCACGGTCTGCAGCGTGGCGATGCGGCCGCTGGTCACGGCCTCGTGGCCGGCGCCGAACAGCAGGGCCTGCACGGCGCTGCGCATCGCCGCCGAGCCTTCGATCGGCAGGTAGGGCTTGGGCCCGCTTTCTTCCAGCATCAGGGCCTCGGCGCGGCGCACGCAGTCCAGCACCGGAATGCGGCCGGCGTCGTCGAAATAGATGCCGATCGACAGGTTGACCTTGTTCGGCCGCGGGTCGTGCTGGAAGGCCTCGTTGAGGCTGAGGATGGGGTCGCCGGCGTAGGCGTCCAGGTGCGAAAACGTGGTCATGGAAGATTCCTGCGCGCTGCGCGCTTCGGAGTGAGCTCTTGGGGACGGCCCGGCGCGCTCACGCAGCGAGGGCTTTCTCGATGTCGGCGCGCAGCGATTCCGGCGCGTCGTTGGGGGCGTAACGCTTGAGCACCCGGCCGTCCTTGCCGACCAGGAACTTCGTGAAATTCCACTTCACCGCCTGCGTGCCGAGGATGCCCTTGGCTTCGCTGGTCAGCCACTGCCACAGCGGGTGGGCTTCGCGGCCGTTGACCTTGACCTTGGCCATCATCGGAAAGCTGACGCCGTAGTTCAGCTGGCAGAAGCTGGCAATCTGGTCGTTGCTGCCGGGGTCCTGGCCGCCGAACTCGTTGCTCGGGAAACCGACGATGACCAGGCCCTTGTCGGCGTAGTCCTGCCACAGCTTCTCCAGCCCGGCGAACTGCGGCGTGAAACCACATGCGCTGGCGGTGTTGACGATCAGCAGCACCTTGCCGCGCTGCGTGGCCAGCTGGGCCGGCTTGCCGTCGATCGACAGGGCTTCGAAGTCGTAGACGCTGGTGGCGGCCATGCGGGCTCCAGGGTTGGCGTGGAAACGCGATTATCCGTCGCACTGTGCACTGGCCCCATGTCCGAGGGCCGCCGCGGCGTTGACATGCGCTGCGCGCGTCAAGCACCATGCATGAGACGTCACCCGCCGCCACCGCCACCCCATCCGCATGTCACTGCCGTACCGCGTTTCTCTGCTGGGGTTCACCGCCTTCGAACGCAGCGCACTGGCCTCGTACTTCCGCCTGGCCGCCAACCGCAATCCGGCCTACGAGCAGGTGGACACGGCTGGCGAGGCGCATTTCATCGTCGTCGACGCCGACGATGCCGATGCCGTTCGCGCCGTGCTGTCGGCCGGCCGCGGTGCCGACACGGTGTTTGTCGGCGCGCTGGCGCCGCAGGGGGCGCCCGCCTGGGTGATGCGCCCCATCGACCCGCTGCACGTGATGCGCGAGCTCGATGCGATGGTGGCGCACAAGAAAACCGCGCGCGCCCCGGCGCCCGGCCCCGGCCTCACCACGCCGCCGCCCGAGGCCGGCACACGCACCATCACCATCATCAAGCAGCCGGCGCCCGGCC
>JBASTF010000161.1:0-4112 GCA_049274755.1 Rubrivivax sp.
CAACCTGCCTCCGTCACGCCCATCTCGAAGCAAGCCTTGTAGCCGCTGAAGTCGTCGCAGACCAGCGTGCCTTGCCAGCCATCCTCGCCCGGCAGCCCGAGGAAGTCCCGGGCATGCTGGCCAGCGCGACTCTCAGCGAAGTCGAACACCACCGCCTTGACCGGGTTGTAGGCCGTCGTGCAGTAGCTCCACAGGTAGGCCCGGTGCGTCTTGCCGTGGCCCGGCTTGAGCATCGCCACCGGTGTCTCGTCGGCGTGCAGCACGCGGTGCCTGAGCAACTCAGCGCTCAGTGCGTCGACCAACGGCTGCAGTTGTGCGCCACATTCGCCCACCCACTGCGCCATCGTCGAACGGGAGATCGCAAGCCCCGCGCGCTCGAAGATGTGTTCCTGCCGGTACAACGGCAGGTGATCCAGGAACTTGGCCACCAGCACCTGGGCCAGCAGGCCCGTCGTGGGGATGCCCTTGTCGATGATGTGCGGCGCCATTGGCGCCTGGATGAGCGTCTCGCACTTTGTGCAGACCCACTTGCCGCGCACATGGCGCTCCACCGTGAACACGCCGGGTGTGTAGTCCAGCTTCTCGGCCATGTCCTGACCAATGCGCTTGAGCTGGCAGCCGCAGCGGCAGGTGGTGTCTTCGGGTTCGTGGTGGATCTCGCGGCGTGGCAGGTTCGCCGGCAGGGGCTGGCGCCTGGGGCTTTGCTTGTCCTCGGGCGTAGCCTCCGACCGCAAGCCCTCGATCTCTTTGGCCAACGCGGCCAGGTCGGCGTCGATGGTCTCTTCGATCAGGCTCTTCTGCTCGGCGTTGAAGGCCTCGGAGCGGGCGGCGAACTTCAGCCGCTTGAGCACGGCCATCTCGTGCGTGAGCTTGTCGATGGTGGCCTGCTTGAAGGCCGCCTCGCGTTCGTGGCGCTCGATCACCTCGGTCTTGATCGCGACCTCGGCGCGTAGCGCGCGCACGGCCTGGCGCAGTTGCTCCGGATCCAGCGTGTCCAGGGTCGAGTCGGCGATCACGGAGCGTGATCGTGCCTGGCAGCACGCTGACGCGCATCGGCACTTGCGGCAATTGCGCTACAGCACCGTGATGATCCCGGCCTCACCCAGGCGCTGCCAGGGCAGGCCCAACACGAGGGCATCGAGTTGCCCGCGCGTGAGCGTCAACGTCGAGCCGCCGTCCCTGGGCCAGACGAACTTGCCGCTGTTCAGGCGCCGCGCCGCCAGCCACACGCCGATGCCGTCGTGCACGAGCACCTTCATGCGGTTGGCGCGGCGGTTGGCGAACAGGTACGCGTGGTGTGGCCTTGCCGAGCCGAAGACGTTGACCACCCGGGCCAGGGCAGCCTCGGCGCCAGCGCGCATGTCCAGCGGCTCGATGGCCAGCCACACAGCCTCAACCTTGATCATGAGGACGGGGTCATCGCAGCAATTCACGGGCCCAGGCGGCGAAGTCCGCGGCCGCCGACAGCGGCCAGTTCAGCTTCATCGTCACGGCGCCGCGGCGCAGTTCGACTTCGATGTGGCGACCGGGCTGGGCAGCCATCGGCAATGCCGCGTCGAGCCGCACTGGAACGAACTCCACCGGCTGGCCAACCATCACCCCCGCTTCCTCGCGGGCCAGCTTGCGCCAGCCATGTACAACGTTGGCGTTGATGCCGTGCGCCATCGCCACCTTGGCCACCGACGTACCGGGCACCGCGCACTCGGCCAGCACCTGCGCCTTGAGCTCCTTGCTGTACCGCCGCCGAATCGCTGTCTTCTCGCTTGTCATCGTGTCCACTTAACTCTTACGTGGGCATGATCGTTATCGCCGTCAGGGCTCAGTTCAAGATGGGTTCACCGCGCGCTTACGCCGGATCTCATCGGGGTGGTCCTGAAAGAATGGGTCACTTCACCGCCAGAAGGCCCGACAGCCTCTCCCGCAGCTGGCTGACCACAAGGTTGAGTTCCGGGGTCGTGCCAGAGAGGTTTCGAGCGAAGGCATCCCACTGGCGCTGCTTCGCAGGATCGGTAGCAAAGGCTTCGCTGAGTCCATCAGGAACCTCAGCAGGGATCGCCGTGGTGCGACGGGTAAACGTCGCAGCAATTGCCCGTTTAAGCCGGTCTGGCTCGATCTCGAACGCGCCTGTCAGCATCCACACGTCGTAGTAGTCCTTCATCCGGCTGTTCGCCATGCCCAGGACAACCATCGCATGAAACTTCTCGGCGATGACAGTCTCCGGTGGGTAGGCGCGCAGGCGAGGCGATGGCATGTCGAGCAGAACCGGCAAGTCGATGTCATCGACACCCGGCTCGACGGCATCGCCGAAGCCGATGTCCACGGTGATCGGAATCCGCGCACCCGCAAGCGCCGCCGTGGTGCGAAGGCGCGACCCACCGTACTCGACCTCTTCGCGGATGGCCTCGATCCTCAGTCCCCTCAGATCGAAGACGACCCCATCGTCGACCTCAATGGCCAAGATTTCGCGGAACGTACCCAGCAGTGCATCCGCCGCTGCGTCACCGAAGCCGAGCAGGTCCACATCCCTTGTCGCGCGATGCGGCTCGCCGAACCAGGTGGCCAGCAGCATCGCACCCTTCAGCACGAAGCGCTCGCGGTGCGGCGAGAGGCTCAGCCGATGCAGCAGGCGCTCCAGCGCGTACCGCGTGAGCAGCAGTTCCATGGGTTGGCTGCGCGCATGCGCCAGGTTCAACAGGCGCTGGCGCACGGAAGCGCCGACGTTGCGGGGTCGATCAGGCATCGCTGGTCAGCGCCATCACGTAAGGCTCCATCGTGGCCCATACGCCAGCGGCTCGTGCTTCGCGAGTGATCTCTGCCGGCGTGGACTTGCGCTGCCGCAGGGCCTGTCTCAGGCCCTCGACGGCCAGCGCATCGCCTACCGTGCGGCGGTAGCGGAAGAGGTCGGCCACCGTCTTGGCTACGCCAAACACGGGCACTGAGGTTCCGGCGATCTTCTTGTGCTCGACGCCGCGACGCAGAAGCTCGTCGGAAAACCGGGCGATACGGATCGGCGGGTAGGTGACCCGAGGGCGCCAGTCCTTGCGCCCGATGGCGATCCAGACCTTTGGCGGCATCTGGTCCGTGAGGCCGTGGAATGCAAGGGCGGAGGCCAGGCAGATGACGCCTTTGGGGACCAGCCGGGCTGCCTCGGCCAGGGACTGCTGCGCATCGAGCGCGGCATCGGGAAGTTGGTAGAGCCCCCGCGCCAGGCGCACCACCTCGCCGGCGCGCTCCATGCGGCTGACCGTGGTGGCGGTGATGCCTGCCGCGTTGAACTCCGCAAGCCGCGTCATCCCCCGCCGCCGTAGCAGCGCCAGCGCCTGGGTGCGCTGCGTAGAGGTGTCAGCGGCGGGCATGGTATGAAGCCTCGGGTGAATCAAATCATTGTCCGAGGATTTATACCACTCCGGCGTGGACGCGAGCAACTGGCCGTTCATCACAACTCCACCGCGGGTTCGACTGGACTTGGCTGATGAGATTGCCGGGGCGGCAGCGAAGGCATCGCTTCACTCGATGGATTCCACAGCCACACCGGAACGGTGGGATCGCCCGTGTGAAGCTGCCGCCCGCTGCCATCGATACCCGAGTGATCGACGAAGAGCAAGGGGGCCGAATCGGCGCAGTCGGTCAGCGTCGCGCTGGCGATCTCGGTTCCTGCCCCCAGGTTGTAGCGAAGCCCCTTCACGAATGATCGCCCATCGACCACCAGTCGATCAACGAGTTGCTTCTCGAACCCGTCCTCGACCGGCAGCCAGTGGCGTGTGGCCGGCATCAGCGACAGCTCCACGATGCTCGGGATCCCCGCCGCTGCGACGCTGAAGGTCGCGATCATCACCATGTGGATGTCATCGGCGGCACCCCAGAGCGCCAGCTCGCGCTCGAAGCGCCGAGCTAGCCGGCGATAGATCTGCTCATCCAACGCGAAGGCCTGGTCAGGCACATGTTTGACCACGGCCTTGAAGCCATAGCGTGCAGGCACGATCTCCTTGATCTCCGCGATCGTCAGCATCAGCTGGTGACGGCAGCGGCATCGCGGCTGACCGGCACGCGCTGGCTGCCGGAGCCGCTGCGCCGATCGCCAGGCTGACCGGATCGCGTGGGCGGAGTGAACC
>JBASTF010000162.1:0-1671 GCA_049274755.1 Rubrivivax sp.
CGCCCATGCCGCGCAGTTCGACTGGGACCGCTGCGCCGCGCAGTACCTGGCGCTGTACCGGCGCCTGCTCGGCCTGCCGGGATAGTGCCGGGCATGCAGGTTTTCCGCGGCCATTGCCCACCCGCCGTCGCCGCTGCCGGCGCGGCCGTCACGATCGGCAACTTCGACGGTGTGCACCGCGGCCACCAGGCCATGCTGGCGCTGCTGACCAACGAGGCCCGCCACCGCGGCCTGCCGTCCTGCGTGCTGACGTTCGAGCCGCACCCGCGCGACTTCTTTGCCCACAAGAGCGGCCAGCCGGCGCTGGCCCCGGCACGGGTGGCGACACTGCGCGCCAAACTCGCCGAGCTCGAACGCTGCGGCATAGCCCGTGTGGTCGTGGCCCGCTTCGACACGCGTTTTTCGTCGCAGTCGCCGCAGGCCTTCATCGACGACGTGCTGCTGCAAGGCCTGGGTGCACGTTATGTGCTGGTTGGCGACGACTTCCGCTTCGGCGCCAAACGCGCCGGCAACTACCAGATGCTGGACGAAGCCGGCAGCCGCGCCGGCTTCGACGTGGCGCGCATGAACAGCTACGAGGTGCATGGCCTGCGTGTCTCCAGCTCGGCCGTGCGCGAGGCGCTGGCGGCCGGCGACATGCAGCGCACGGCCGCGCTGCTGGGCCGCCCCTACAGCATCAGCGGCCATGCCGTGCACGGTGCCAAGCTCGGCCGCGAGCTCGGGTTCCGCACGCTGAACCTGCGTTTCCCGCACCCCAAGCCGGCCGCCATGGGCATCTTCGTCGTGCGTGTGCATGGCCTGGTCGATGGCCGGCCGCTGCCCGGCGTGGCCAGCCTCGGTGTGCGGCCCACGGTGGACAACAGCGGCCGTGTGCTGCTGGAAACCCACTGCCTGGAATGGCCGCTGGCACTGGAGGCGGGTTATGGCCGGCTGCTGCGTGTGGAACTGCTGCACAAGCTGCACGACGAGCTGAAGTACGACTCGCTGGACACCCTGCGCGGCGGCATCGCACGCGACACGCAGGCCGCGCGCGACTGGTTCGCAGCGCGCAGCTAACGCGACAAAGGCTGCTGCAGCTGCGCGCGGAACCAGGCGGCGGCCTGGCCACGCGAGGTCAGGCCCGGCTTGTCGCGGATGTTCGCGACATGGCGCTTCAGCGTGTGCGGGCTCGGCCCGAAGGCCGGTGCGATGTGTCGTTTGCTGTCGCCGGCCGCCATGTGTTCCAGCACCTCGCCGGCCAGGTGGTCGAACAGGTGGCGCTGCCCGGCGCCATCTGCAGGCTCAGGCGCAAGGCCGCGGCGGCTGGATGCGGGTGCGGGCGAAGGTGATCGGCGGGGTATCGGCCTGGGCCGGGCCCGCGATCGTGGCGACCTGCTTTCTAGAACCGCCAGGCCAGCCCGGCGCTGACGCCCCAGGTGGTCAGCTGCTTGCTCAGCGGGCTTTGCGCAGCCGGCCCCAGCAGCCGCGACGCCCCGAAGCCGGCGATGGCCAGCCAGTCGTGCGAGAGCTCGCTGCGCCAGCTGGTGGCGATGCTGACGTCGCGCAGCCCGGCCCGCGGTTCGTAGACCGGGTAGCCGGTGCGGGCTGCCTGTTCGTCGTTGACGCCGAAGTAGCTCTGCAGGTAGCGCTCGCCGGCCGCGTTCAGCGTGGCACCCCAGCTCCAGACGGTGG
>JBASTF010000163.1:0-9165 GCA_049274755.1 Rubrivivax sp.
GAACAGCGACTGCCGCGCGCCGAGGCCGAAGTCGGCGAACAGCGCCGGCGCATCCACCTCCTGCCAGCAGCGCGCCACCGTGGCGCGCACCCGTTGCTGCAGGCCGGGGTGGCCGTCCAGCACGTTCAGCAGGTGGCGCAGCCGCACCAGCGGCAGCGGCGTTCGCAGTTCGGACGAGGGCGCCGTGACCGGCGCATGGCGCAGCCACTCGGTGAGCCGCACCCACCACAGGTGCCGTTCCGCCAGCGAGGCCTTGGGGTCGACGGCGTTGACCAGGGCCGTCAGGTCCCAGGGCGAGGCCTTGGTCTTTTTCCTGGCCGTCAATGCAGCAGCCCCGGGAAGACGAGCTGGAATTCGGGCACCGGGGCGTCGAAGGGGCGGGCCTCCTCGGTCATGCAGAAGAAGGTGCCACGCATCTGGCCATGCGGCGTGCTGATGCGGACCCAGCTCGTGTATTCGAAGCTCTCGCCGGGTTTCAGCAGCGGCTGGTGGCCGACGACGGCCAGGCCGCGCACCTCTTCGGTCTGGCCGTTGGCGTCGGTGATCAGCCATTGCCGCGCCACCAGCTGCGCGGCGATGTCGCCGCTGTTGTGGATGGTGACGGTGTAGGCGAAGGCAAACGGGCCGTCGGGCGGCTGGGACTGTTCGGCGAGGTATTGCACCTTCACCGCGCAGCGGAACTCGGGCTGGGCCATGCCGGGCATTCTACGGAGCGCCTCCTAAAATCCCTTCCCCATGAGCACCTACCGCATCGCGCCCAGCCTGCTGTCCGCCGACTTCGCCCGCCTCGGCGACGAGGTGAAGACGGTGATCGCCGCCGGCGCCGACTGGATCCACTTCGACGTGATGGACAACCATTACGTGCCCAACCTGACCTTCGGGCCGATGATCTGCCAGGCCTTGCGCAGCCACAGCACGGTGCCCATCGACGTGCACCTGATGGTGCAGCCGGTGGACACGCTGGCCCAGGCCTTCTGCCAGGCCGGCGCCGACCTCGTGAGTTTCCACCCCGAGGCCAGCGCCCATGTGGACCGCACGCTGCAGCTGATCAAGGGCGAAGGCAAGCAGGCCGGCCTGGTGTTCAACCCGGCGAGTTCGCTGGACGTGCTGGAGTGGGTGATCGACAAGGTCGACCTGGTGCTCATCATGAGCGTGAACCCGGGTTTCGGCGGCCAGAGTTTCATCACCAGCGCGCTGCGCAAGATCGAGCAGGCGCGCAAGCTCATCGACGCCAGCGGGCGCGACATCCGGCTCGAAGTCGACGGCGGCATCAAGGTCGACAACATCCGCCGCGTGGCCGATGCCGGTGCCGACACCTTCGTCGCCGGCAGCGCCATCTTCGGCCAGCCGGACTACAAGGCCGTGATCGCCGCGATGCGCGCCGAACTGGCGCGCTGACGGCGCTTCAGGACGGCTTGCGCCGCTGCAGCCAGGCCAGCAGTTCGCCGACAAAACCGCGGCGGAACGCGACGACGCAGACGACGAAGATCAGGCCGATGATGACGGTGACCCAGGAGCCCACGCGGTCGGCCAGGAAGTTCTGCAGCCCGATGATCGTGAAGGCGCCGATCACCGGCCCGGCGAAGGTGCCCATGCCGCCGAGCAGGGTCATCAGCACCACTTCGCCGGACAGCGACCAGTGGGCGTCCGACAGCGTCGCGAAGCCCAGCACCAGGGTCTTCAGCGAACCGGCCAGGCCGGCCAGCGCCGTGCTCAGCACAAAGGCCAGCAGCTTGTACTTGTCGACGTCGTAGCCCAGCGACACGGCACGCGGTTCGTTTTCGCGGATGGCCTTCAGTACCTGGCCATAGGGCGAATGCACGATGCGGATGACAAACAGGAACACCGCAACGAAGACCGCGAGCACGACGTAGTACATCACGCGGTCGTCGGCCAGCGGCAGCAGGCCGAACAGCTTGCCGCGCGGCACACCTTGCAGGCCGTCTTCGCCGCCGGTGAACGGCGCCTGCAGCCAGACGAAGTACACCATCTGCGCCATCGCCAGCGTGATCATCGCGAAGTAGATGCCCTGGCGGCGGATGGCGATGAAGCCCACCACCAGGCCGGTGGCCGCGGCGATGGCGGTGCCGGCCAGCACACCGAGCTCGGGGCTGAAGCCGGCGCTGCGCACCAGCCAGCCGGTGGCATAGGCCGCTGCGCCCAGGTAGGCGGCGTGGCCGAAGGACAGCAGGCCGGTGTAGCCCAGCAGCAGGTTGAAGGCGCAGGCGAAGATCGCGAAACACAGCGCCTTCATCATGAAGATCGGGTACAGCCCGATGAAGGGCGCGACCAGCAGCAGCAGCAGGCCGACCAGCCAGGCTGTCTTGGCGAGGCGTGCAAGGTCCTGCATCACTTCTCCTTGCCGAACAGGCCGGCAGGGCGGATCACCAGCACGATGGCCATGATGACAAACACGACGATGCTCGAGGCCTCGGGGTAGAAGACCTTGGTCAGGCCTTCCACCAGGCCCAGCATCAGCCCGGTGAGGATGGAGCCGAGGATGGAGCCCATGCCGCCGATGACGACGACGGCGAAGACGACGATGATGAGGTTGCTGCCCATCAGCGGCGTGATCTGGATCACCGGCGCCGCCAGCACGCCGGCGATGGCGGCCAGGCCGGCGCCGGCGGCGTAGGTCAGCATCACCATCATCGGCACGTTGATGCCGAAGGCCTGCACCAGGGCCGGGTTCTCGGTGCCGGCGCGCAGGTAGCTGCCCAGGCGTGTGCGCTCGATGGTCCACCAGGTGGCCAGGCAGACCAGCAACGAAGCCACGACGACGAAGCCGCGGTAGTTCGGCAGCACCATGAAACCGAGGTTGGTGGCGCCCTGCAGCAGCTCGGGCACCGGGTACTGCTGGCCCGAGACGCCGAACTGGTCGCGGAACACACCTTCGGCGATCAGCGCCAGGCCGAAGGTCAGCAGCAGGCCGTAGATCGGGTCGATCTTGTACAGCCGCTGCAGCAGCGTGCGCTCGATGAGCACACCGAGCGCACCGACGACCAGCGGCGCCAGCACCAGCGCAAACCAGAAGTTCAGCCCCAGCAGTTCGAGGCTGCCCCAGGCGACGTAGGCGCCGATCATGTACAGCGCGCCATGCGCGAAGTTGACGATGCCCAGCAGCCCGAAGATCACCGCCAGGCCCAGGCTGAGCATGGCGTAGAACGAGCCGTTCACCAGCCCGAGCAGCAGCTGGCCCAGAAAGGCCTGCAAGGGGATGCCGAAGATCTCCACGACACGCTCCGCGCTTCAGTTGATCCCAAGCGGACGCCGCGGAACCGGCTTTGCCGGGCCGCTGGCGTCGCCCCCTTGAGGGGAAGCGCCGCAGGCGCTTCGGGGGTGGGTCACTTCCACAGCGGGCACTTGGACTCGGCCTTGGTCGTCCAGGCGGCTTCGCCCTTGAAGGTCTCGACGACGTTGTAGTAGTCCCAGGGCTCGACGCTCTTGTCCGGGCTCTTCACCTGCATCAGGTACATGTCGTGCACCATGCGGCCGTCGTCGCGGATGAAGCCGCCCTTGGCGAAGATGTCGTTGACCTTGGTCTTCTTCATCTGCGCCAGCACCTTGTCCGGATCGTCGCTGTTCACGGCCTTCACGGCGTTCAGGTACTGCAGCGTGGCGCTGTAGTCGCCGGCCTGCAGGCTGCTGGGCATGCGCTTCATCTTCTCGAAGAACTTGCGGCCCCAGGCGCGTGTTTCGGCGTCGCGGTTCCAGTACCAGCTGTCGGTGAGGTACATGCCCTGCGTCGTCTTCAGGCCCAGCGAGTGGATGTCGTTGATGAAGACCAGCAGGCCGGCCAGCTTCATCGACTTCGTGATGCCGAACTCGTTGGCTGCCTTGATGCTGTTGATGGTGTCGCCACCGGCGTTGGCCAGGCCCAGGATCTGCGCCTTCGAGCTCTGCGCCTGCAGCAGGAAGGACGAGAAGTCGCTGGCCGACAGCGGGTGCTTCACGGCACCGACGACGTTGCCGCCGGCGGACTTGACGATGGCCGAGGTGTCGTTCTGCAGCTGCGCGCCGAAGGCGTAGTCGGCGGTCAGGAAGTACCAGCTCTTGCCGCCGGCCTTCACCACCGCGTTGCCCGTGCCCTTGGCCAGCGCCACCGTGTCGTAGGCCCAGTGCACCGTGTAGGCATTGCACTGCTCGTTGGTCAGCGCCGAGGTGGCGGCGCCGATGGCGATGAACAGCTTCTTCTTCTCGGCCGCGACCTTGGCCATCGCCAGCGCCGTGCCCGAGTTCGTGCCGCCGATCAGCATGTCCACGCCCTGCGTGTCGAACCACTCGCGGGCCTTCGCGGCGGCGACGTCGGCCTTGTTCTGGTGGTCGGCGAACATGACCTCGATCTTCTTGCCGGCCACCGTGCCGCCGGCGTCGGCCACGGCCATCTTGATGGCTTCGACACCGCCGGCGCCGTCGATGTCGGAGTACAGCCCCGACATGTCGGTGATGATGCCGATCTTGATGACGTCGCCCGAGACCTGGGCCTGTGCGGGGCCGAACATCGCGGCGCAGGCCAGCGTGCAGGCGGAAACGATCTTCTTCAGTTGCAGCATGTGGGTCTCCGGTTGGTGGTGCGTTCAGACACCGAGGTATTCGTGCAGGCGCTCGATGCGCGACGGCAGCTCGGCCTGCGTGAATTGCTGGATCACCTGGCCGTGTTCCATGACCAGGAAGCGGTCCGCCAGCGGCGCGGCGAAGCGGAAGTTCTGCTCGACCATCACGATGGTGTAACCCTGCTGGCGCAGCGCCACCACCATCTCGGCCAGCTTCTGCACGATGACCGGGGCCAGGCCTTCGCTGATCTCGTCCAGCAGCAGCAGCTTGGCGCCGGTGCGCAGGATGCGCGCCACGGCCAGCATCTGCTGCTCGCCGCCCGACAAACGTGTGCCCTGGCTGCCGGCGCGTTCCTTCAGGTTGGGGAACATCGCGTAGATCTGCTCCAGCGGCATGCCGCCCGGCGCCAGCACCGGCGGCAGCAGCAGGTTCTCTTCGGCGGAGAGGCTGCTGAAGATGCCACGTTCCTCGGGGCAGTAGCCGATGCCCAGGCGTGCGATGCGGTGTGTTGGCAGGCCGATCACTTCCCGCCCCAGCACCTGGATCGAGCCCTTGCGGCTGCCGGTCAGGCCCATGATGGCGCGCAGCGTGCTCGTGCGGCCGGCGCCGTTGCGGCCCAGCAGCGTGACGACCTCGCCTTCGTCGACATGGAAGTCCACGCCGTGCAGCACATGCGATTCGCCGTACCAGGCGTGCAGGTCCTTGACTTCGAGGAAGCGCTTCATGGCCGACCTCCCGCCGGGCCGTCCCAGGGGAGGTCACGGCCCCCTCGGGGGGTAGTGAACGCGGTGAGCTTGGGGGCAAACATCAATGCGCCCCCTTCAGTTCGACGCTGGCGCTGCCCATGTAGGCCTCGATCACCGCCGGGTTCTTCGAGACCTCGCTGTACGGCCCTTCGGCCAGCGTGGCACCGCGTTGCAGCACGGTGATGGTGTCGGCGATGCTGGCCACCACGCTCATGTTGTGCTCGACCATCAGGATCGTGCGGTCGGTGCCGACCTTCTTGATCAGCTGCTTGATGCGGTCCACGTCTTCCAGCCCCATGCCCTGGGTCGGTTCGTCCAGCAGCATCAGCTTGGGCTCCATCGCCAGCGTCGTCGCGATCTCCAGCGCACGTTTGCGGCCGTAGCTCAGCTCCACCGCCAGGTTCTGCGCATAGGCCTGCAGGTCCACGGCCTGCAGCAGTTCCATCGCGCGCCCGTTCAGCGTGGTCAGCGAGACCTCGCTGCGCCAGAAGTGGAAGGAGTTGCCGAGCCTGCGCTGCAGCGCCACACGCACGTTCTCCAGCACCGTGAGGTGGGGGAACACGGCCGAGATCTGGAACGAGCGGATGACGCCGCGGCGCGCGATGTGGGCCGGGCTCTCGCCGGTGATGTCGGTGCCGTCGAAGACGATGCGGCCGGCCGTCGGCGTCAGGAACTTGGTCAGCAGGTTGAAGCAGGTGGTCTTGCCGGCGCCGTTGGGGCCGATCAGTGCGTGGATCTGGCCACGACGCACGTTCAGGTTCACCTGGCTGACGGCGACGAAGCCCTTGAACTCCTTTGTCAGGTTCTCCGTCTGCAGGATGTAGTCGCTGTTGCTGCTCATGCCGCTTCCGCCCTGGCACCCAGCCGCAGCGACAGCCGCTGCGCCGCCTGTGTCACCACCTGGCGCTGGCGCTCCTGCTGTTCGGCCGTCAGCGCCGCCTTGTTGATGCAGACGGCGATGCCGGCCACCGGCCGGCCGCCGGCGTCGAACACCGGCGCGGCCATCGAATACACACCTTCGCGCACACCGCCGTCGTCGACGCTGTAACCCCGTTCCTGCGTTTGTGCCAGTTCCTCGGCCAGCGCCGGTGTCCACAGCCCACGCGGCAGCAGCGCACGCGCCTGGCCCGGCGGCAGGAAGGCCAGCATGGCCTTGCCGGTGGCCGCCATGTGGGCCGGCAGCCGCATGCCGATGTTGAAGGCCAGGCCCAGCGGCCGCGCGCTGTTGCGCACCGCGACGTAAACGACCTCGGCACCGTTCAGCACCGAGAGGATCAGCGTTTCGTCGGGCGCGCCGGCGTCGCGCCACAAGGCGTCGAACTCGCTGGCCACGCTGGTGCCGGCGACAAAGGCCTCGGCCAATGTCATCACGCCAGGGCCGATGCTGAGCGCGCCGCCGTCGCTGCGTTTCAGGTAGCCGAAGGACAGCAGCGTGTTGCACAGCCCGTGCACGCTGCTTTTCGGCAGGTCCAGCGCCGCCGCCACGCCGGCCATGTGCATGGGCCGGCGTTCGCGGGCCAGCAGGTCCATCACCGCGAGTGCACGCGCCACCGCCGGCACCAGGGCTGGCGTGCGTGCGGGCGTGTCGAAGGCGGCGTGGTTCACAAGTTCGATGGGCTGAACTGCATTCAGCGAATTGAACGGCGACTCTAGGTCGCGGCGCGCCGCCGCGCCTCGGGGAAAGTGCTGCCCGGGTTGACCCGGAGGCGTCAGCGCTGCAACGCCGTCTGCGTGAAGACGATGTCGCTCAGCGCCACGGCCACGCAGGGCAGGATGCAGCCCTCGGCCTTCTCTTCAGCGCTCAGCCCCGGCCACTCGATGGTGTGGTGCACGGCGCCGCTGCGCAGTTGGCTCAGGCAGGTGCGGCAGGTGCCGTTGCGGCAGGAACTGGGCAGGCGCACGCCGGCCTGCAGCGCGGCTTGCAGCAGCGTCAGGCCGGGTGGCAGCGGGAACTGCAGGCCGGCGGGTTCGACGGTGGCGGTGAAGACCGGGGCGGGGTCGGTCATGGCGGCGGGATCTCAGGCCGTGCGGTCCACACGCAGCGCCAGCACCACCGACGTCGTGGTTTTCGTGACGCCGTCGATCTCGCCGATCTGGTCGAGCAGGCTGTCCAGCAAGGCCGTGGACTCGGCGGCGATCAGCGCGATGTAGTCGAACTCGCCGCTCACCGAACACAGCTGGCGCAGCTCGGGCAGGCGGGCCAGCCGCGCCGTCACGTCCTTCGCCGCCTTGGGGCTGACGGTGATGCCGACATAGGCCTGCACGCTGCGTTCGCCGGCGCCTGCACCCAGCCGCGCGGTGTAGCCGACGATGCTGCCGTCGCGTTCCAGCCGCGCCAGCCGTGCCAGCACCGTGGTGCGCGCCACGCCCAGCTTGCGCGCCAGGTTGGCCGTGCTTTCGCGGGCATTGGCCTGCAGCAAGGTGATCAGCTGGCGGTCGAGTTCGTCGCGGGGCATGAACGATTATGTCGATCTGTCTCGTCGAAACGGCGAAATCCAAGACGCTTTCGTCGAACTCATGCTTTCTTTCGTCGGCACCCCTTCCTAGACTCGCCGCAGCTCAGGAAGGACACTCCGATGAAGATCACGTTGCTCGGCGCCGGCCACATCGGCCAGACCATTGCCCGCTTGCTGCAAGGCAGCGGCGACTACACGGTGACCGTGGTCGACCGCAGCGCCGAGGCCCTGGGCCATGTGGCCGGTGTGCACGGCGTGGCCACACGCCAGATCGACACCGCCGACGGCGCCGCGTTGCAGCAGGTGCTGCGCGGCCAGGACGCCGTGATCAACGCACTGCCCTACCACCTGGCGACCCTGGCCGCCGGTGCCGCACGCGAGGCGCGCTGCCACTACTTCGACCTCACCGAAGACGTGGCGGCCACACGGGCCATCCAGCAGCTGGCCCAGGGCGCCGACACCGTGTTCATGCCGCAGTGCGGCCTGGCGCCGGGCTTCATCGGCATCGTCGCGCACCACCTGGCGCAGGGCTTCGACACGCTGCACGAAGTGAAGATGCGGGTCGGCGCCTTGCCGGCCTTTCCGACCAACGCACTGAAATACAACCTCACCTGGAGCGTGGACGGCCTCATCAACGAGTACTGCCACCCCTGCGAGGCCATCCGCGGCGGCCAGCGCATCGAGGTGCTGCCGCTGGAAGGCATGGAGCACTTCAGCCTGGACGGCACCGAATACGAGGCCTTCAACACCAGCGGCGGCCTGGGCACGCTGTGCGAAACGCTGGCCGGCCGTGTGCAGACGCTGGACTACAAAAGCGTGCGCTACCCCGGCCACCGCGAGCTGATGAAGATGCTGCTCGAAGAGCTGCTGTTGAAGGACGACCAGGAGACGCTGAAGTCCATCATGCGCAAGAGCATTCCCAGCACGATGCAGGACGTGGTGCTGGTCTTCGTCACCGTCAGCGGTCTGCGCCACGGCGCCCTGGTGCAGGAAGTGTTTGCACGCAAGATCTTCGCCGACCGCAGCGAGCGCAACCCGCAGTCGGCGATCCAGATCACCACGGCGGCCGGCATCTGCGCCGCCGTCGACCTGTTCCGCGAAGGCCGGCTGCCGCAGCGTGGTTTTGTGCGGCAGGAACAGGTGCAGCTGCCCGACTTCCTGGCCAACCGCTTCGGCAGCGCCTACCAGCAGAGCCGGCAGGTCGAGAGCATCGGCTGAGGCCCAGGCACACTCGGGGCATGGCAAAAAGCAAGACCCCGAAGAAGAAGCCGCTGGACGCCGACACGCTGTGGCAACTGCAGCGCCTGGGCAGCGTGGCACTGGCGCCGGACGGCCGGCGCGCCGTCTGCACGCTGACGCAGCCGGACATGGAGGCCAACAGCGCCAGCACCACGCTGTGGCTGCTGGAC
>JBASTF010000164.1:0-3357 GCA_049274755.1 Rubrivivax sp.
GCCCACGCTGCTGGGCATGGCCGCCGCCGTGCTGGTGCTGCGCCCGCTGGCCCTGGTGTGCGACAGCCTGGTGCGCAACAACGCCGTCGTGCCCGGCGTCACCAGCCTGATCCGCTGGCAAAGCCACTGGCACGTGGTGCGGCAGAGCTGGCCGTTTTTCCAGAACGACTTCGCCGGCCGCATCGCCAACCGCGTGATGCAGACCAGCAACGCGGTGCGCGAGAGCGTGGTCAGCAGCATCCGCGCCATCTGGTACATCGTCGTCTACGGCGTCACGACGATGGCGCTGATGATCGCCGCCGACTGGCGCCTGGCGCTGCCGACGCTGGCCTGGTTCGTCGGCTACGTCCTGTTCCTGCGCCATTTCGTGCCACAGATGCGCGAACTGGCCAAGGCCAGCTCCGAACTGCGCTCGGCCGTGATGGGGCGGGTCGTCGACAGCTACACCAACATCCTCACGGTGAAACTCTTCGCGCGTGCCCGCGACGAAGACGCCTACGTGCGCGAGGTCATCGACGAACACACGGTCGCCATCGCCGCCCACATGCGCATGACGACGAAGTTCATGGCCACGCTGTCGATGCTGAACGCGGCGATGCTGACCAGCACCGCGGCCATCGGCGTCACGCTGTGGGCCAAGGGCCACATCGACGCCGGCCTGGTGGCCACGGCGCTGCCGCTGGCCTGGCAGATCGTCAACGTCGCCGGCTGGGTGAGCTGGGAAGTCACCGGCATCTTCGAGAACATCGGCGTCGTGCAGGAAGGCATGGAGACCATCGCCGTGCCGCACGGCATGAACGACGCCGCCGGCGCGCGTGAACTCGAGGTGCCGCGCGGCGAGATCCGCTTCGAGCACATCACCTTCACCTATGGCCGCAGCGACGGCAAGAAGGTGCTGGACGACCTGGACCTGGTCATCAAGCCGGGTGAACGGGTCGGCGTCGTCGGCCGCTCCGGCGCCGGCAAGAGCACGCTGGTCAACCTGCTGCTGCGTTTCCACGACCTCGAAGCCCAGGGCAGCCTGCGCATCGACGGCCAGGACGTGCGCGGCGTGACGCAGGAAAGCCTGCGTGCAGCCATCGGCATGGTCACGCAGGACACCTCGCTGCTGCACCGCTCGATCGCGCAGAACATCGCCTACGGCCGCCCCGGCGCGACGCTGGACGAAGTGCAGGCCGCCGCGCACAAGGCGCAGGCGCACGAGTTCATCCTCGGCCTGCAGGACTGGAAGGGCCGCACCGGCTACGAAGCCCATGTCGGCGAACGCGGCGTCAAGCTCAGCGGCGGCCAGCGCCAGCGTGTCGCGATCGCGCGGGTGGTCCTGAAGGACGCACCCATCCTCGTGCTCGACGAAGCCACCAGCGCGCTGGACAGCGAGGTCGAGGTCGCCATCCAGAGCCAGTTGCTGGGCCTGATGGAAGGCAAGACGGTGATCGCCATTGCGCACCGGCTGTCGACCATCGCGCGCATGGACCGGCTCATCGTGCTGGAACAGGGCCGCATCGTCGAGCAGGGCACACACGCCGAACTGCTGGCGCTGGACGGCCACTACGCGCGGCTGTGGGCGCACCAGAGCGGCGGGTTCCTCACCGAGGACGTGCCCGACGACAAGGCCGTGCTCGACGACGGCCCGCTCGACGAGATGCGTGCCGAAGCGCGGCCCGAGCCCGACGTGGACCCGCAGCCGCCGGCCAGGACCTGAGCTTCCCGGCTCCTCAGGGGCAGGCGGCGATCACCTGCGACACTGCCGCCGTCAGCTTCTTCGCATACGGCACGTGCAGGAACTCGTTGGGCCCGTGTGCGTTGCTCTTCGGGCCCAGCACGCCGCAGACCATCATCTGCGCCTGCGGGAAGCCGCGCTGCAGCATGCTCATCAGCGGGATCGTGCCACCCTGGCCGATGTAGCCGCAGGGCGCGCCGAAGTGGGCGTTGCTGGCGGTGTTCAGCGTGTCTTCCAGCCAGGGCGCCAGCTCGGGCGCGTTCCAGCCGGTGGCACCCAGGGCGCCGGCGCGGCCGTCGGGGTGGAAGGTGACCCTGGCGTTGTAGGGCGCGTTGTCTTCGAGCAGGGTCTTGAGCTGCAGGCTGGCGGTGTTGCCGTCCACCAGCGGCGGCAGGCGCAGGCTGAGCTTGAACGCGGTGTAGGGGCGCAGCACGTTGCCGGCGTTCTGCAGCGTCGGGAAGCCCTCGACGCCGGTGACGCTGAGCGTGGGCCGCCAGGTGCGGCGCAGCAGGCCTTCCACCGGGTCGGTGGTGGTCGGCAGCGTCGGGCCGCCGTCGGCACCGCAGGCCCAGGGCATGCGCTTCCAGACCTCGTCCTTCAGGATGGCCGCCGTGGCCTGGGCCTGCTCCCGCCGCGAGGCCGGGATCTCGCAGTGGAAACTCTCAGGCAGCAGCCGGCCGGTGGCACTGTCTTCCAGCCGGTCCAGCACATGGCGCAGGATGCGGAAGCTGCTGGGCACCAGGCCCGAGGCATCGCCGCTGTGGATGCCTTCGCTGAGGATCTCGACCTTCAACACGCCGCTGACCATGCCACGCAGGCTGGTCGTCAGCCACAGCTGGTCGTAGTTGCCGGCGCCGCTGTCCAGGCAGACAACGAGGCCGACCTTGCCCAGGCGCGGCTTCAGCGCGTCGATGTAGACCGGCAGGTCCGACGAGCCGCTTTCTTCGCAGCTTTCGATGACACCGACGCAGCGCGGGTGCTCCAGCCCCTGGGCCTTCAGCGCTTCGATCGCGGTGATCGCGGCATAGACGGCGTAGCCGTCGTCGGCACCGCCGCGGCCATACAGCAGGCCCTGGTCGTACTTCGGTGTCCAAGGCCCGAGGTCGTTGCGCCAGCCGCTGAACTCGGGCTGTTTGTCCAGGTGGCCGTACAGCAGCACGGTGTCGCCGCTGCCACCGGCCTTGGTGCCGGCCACCTCGAAGAAGATCACCGGCGTGCGGCCTTCGACGCGCACCACTTCCAGCGTCAGCCCCGGCACCTTGCGGCTTTCCACCCAGGCCGCAGCGTCGCGGATCACGCGCTCGATGTGGCCGTTGGCGGCCCAGTCGGCATCGAACATCGGGCTCTTGGCCGGGATGGCGATGTAGTCGGTGAGGGCGGGAACGATGCGCTGGTCCCAGGCTTGGTCGGCGAAGGCGGCGAGCTGCAGCTGGCGGTCGGGGGCGTTCATGGTGGCGGGTTCTCCGGCAAGAGCCTGATCTTAGAACCGTGCCAGCCAGCGGCCCAGCACGGAAAACACCTCGGCGCGCTCGGGTTCGTTGAAGATCTCGTGGAACAGCCCCGGAAAGGCCTGGGCCGTCAGCAGCGCCGCCGGCGCCGCGGCGGCAAAGGCCGCGCTGCCGGCCGGGGCCACGCAG
>JBASTF010000165.1:0-3038 GCA_049274755.1 Rubrivivax sp.
CGCCCATGCCATCCGCTTCGACATCGAACGCATCGCCGAGGGCGGCGCTGCACCGGCCCAGGTGGCCGAAAAATCCACCTTCGTCGTGCCGCGCTGACAGCGGCCGCCGCATCCACCAGGAGACAGACGATGAACCCCAGCAGCCTGCAACCCGAAATCAGCCCGCCCTGGTGGCGTGTTGGCATGGTCTGGCTCGTCGTCGGCGGCCCGCTGGCGGTGGTGGTGGCCGGCATTGCCACCGCGGTGATCGCCGTGCGCGGCGCCGACCCGGTGATCAGCAACGTCGCGCCGCCGCCCAAGGCCGGCCAGGTGCAGACCGAGACGCCGGCGATGCAGGCGCGCAACCACGCGGCCACGGCCAGCGGCCGCTGAGCCCGGAGGCGTGGTGATGAAGCGCCTGCAACGTGTGGCGATGGCCGTGGCCTGGCCGGCCTTTCTGATGGCCGGCGTGCTGGAGATGCTGGTGTTTTCGCTGGTCGACCCGGGCGCGCTGCACGGCTTCGGTGGCGCGCCGCTGGCGCTCAGCGCCACCGCGGTCTACTCGCTGGCCTTCTTGGTGTTCTGGCTCGTCATCATGGCCGCCGGTGCAATGTCGCACCTGCTGTCGGAAAGCGCGGCCGAGATCAACAGCCGCAGCTTCCGCTGAGGGCTGCCGCCGTCGGCTTCAGCAAGCCGTGCTGTTGACCAGGCGCTGCAGGGCCTGCGGGTCCAGCACGTGGATGTGGCGCTGCTTGACCTCGAGCACGCCGTCGTCCTGGAACTTGCTGAAGGTGCGGCTCACCGTCTCCAGCTTCAGGCCCAGGTAGCTGCCGATCTCTTCGCGTGTCATGCGCAGGATCAGCGAACTCGCCGAAAAGCCGCGGGTCTGCAGGCGCTGCGTCAGGTTCAGCAGAAAGGCGGCCAGGCGTTCTTCGGCACGCATGCTGCCCAGCAGCAGCATCACGCCGTGGTCGCGCACGATTTCGCGGCTCATGATCTTGTGAAACTGGCGCTGCAGGTCGCTGAACTCGCGCGACAGGTCTTCCAGGTCCTGGAACGGAATCACGCAGACCTGGCTGTCTTCCAGCGCCACCGAATCGCAGGTGTGGCGTTCGGTGCCGATGCCGTCCAGGCCCAGCAGTTCGCCGGCCATCTGGAAGCCGGTGACCTGGTCGCGCCCGTCTTCCGACGAGACGCAGGTCTTGAAGAAGCCGGTGCGCACCGCGTACAAGGCCTCGAAGGCGTCGCCGGCGCGGAACAGCGTGTCGCCGCGCGGCACCGTGCGGCGGGTGGCCACCATGTTGTCCAGCCGCTCGAGCTGGTCGTTGGACATGCCCACCGGCAGGCAGAGCTCACGCAGGTTGCAGCTCGAGCACGCGACCTTGAACGGTTCGAGACGGATGGCGGCGGACGGGGTGCTCATGGATGGGATTCTCTCTCGGGCCGGGTGGGGGACATGATTTCGCTCAAGCGCAGCAAGGATTCTTCGCGCGCAGCCCGCCGTCGCCCTTGAGGCAGATCAAGACCGGCCGGCGCAGCTTTGGCAAAGTGTGCCTGCCATGCATGCCGCCCCCGTTCTGATGCCGCCACCCGTGCCCGACAGCTTGTTGCGCCGCCTGGACCTGCCCGGCCCGCGCTACACCTCGTACCCCACGGCCGACCGTTTTGTCGAGGCCTTCGGCCCCGAGCAGTACCGCCAGGCGCTGCGCCAGCGCGCCGATGGCGCCACGGTCGGCGGCACGCCGCCGCTGTCGATCTACGTGCATGTGCCGTTCTGCGAGTCGGTCTGCTACTACTGCGCCTGCAACAAGGTCATCACCAAACACCACGAACGCAGCCGCGAATACCTGCAGGCGCTGGACCAGGAGATTGCGCTGCACGTGGCCGAGCTCGGCCGCGGCAAAAGCGTTTCGCAGCTGCACCTGGGCGGCGGTTCGCCGACGTTCTTGTCCGACGACGAGCTGGCGGCGCTGATGGCCTCGCTGCGCAGTGCCTTCCGGCTGGCGCCCGGGGCCGAGATCTCGATCGAGGTCGACCCACGCACTGCCACGCCCGAGCGGCTGGGCCGCATTGCCGCCTTGGGCTTCAACCGCATCAGCTTCGGCGTGCAGGACTTCGACGCCGCGGTGCAGCAGGCCGTGCACCGTGTGCAGTCCTTCGAGAGCGTGCGCGACCTCATCGCCGAGGCGCGCGCACTGCACTTCGAGTCGATCAACACCGACCTGATCTACGGCCTGCCGAAGCAGACGCCGGCATCGTTTGCACGCACCATCACGCAGATCGCCGAACTGCGGCCCGACCGCATCGCGCTCTACGCCTATGCCCACCTGCCGGCGCGTTTCAAGCCGCAGCGCCGCATCGCCAATGCCGACCTGCCGATGCCCGAGCAGCGCATCCGCATGCTGGGCGACGCCATCGGCGGTTTCATCGGCAGCGGCTACACCTACATCGGCATGGACCACTTTGCGCTGCCTGGCGACGCGCTGGCCGCGGCGCGGCGCCAGGGGCGGCTGCACCGCAACTTCCAGGGTTACAGCACGCAGCCGGACTGCGACCTGATCGGCCTGGGCGTGTCGGCCATCGGCCGCATGGGTGCCACCTACAGCCAGAACGCAAAGACCCTGCCCGAGTACTACGACGCCGTGCGCCAGGGCCAGTTCCCGGTGGTGCGCGGCCTGGCGCTGACACGCGACGACCTGCTGCGCCGCGCCGTCATCATGGCGCTGATGTGCCAGGGCCGCGTGGAGTTCGAGTCCATCGAGCTGGCACACCTGATCCGCATGCGCGAGCACTTTGCGCCCGAACTGCAGCGGCTGCAGCCCATGGTCGAGGCCGGGCTGGTGGAGATCGGCGACGACGCCGTCCAGGTCACGGCCAACGGCTGGTACTTCGTGCGCGGCATCGCGATGGCCTTCGACCGCCATCTGCAGGCCGACCAGGTGCGCGAGCGCTTTTCGCGCATCATCTAGAGCGTGGATTTCGCCCTCTTTGTCAGCGCCCTGATGCTCGGCCTGGCCGGTGCACCGCATTGCGCGGTGATGTGCGGCGCTGCCTGCACG
>JBASTF010000166.1:0-3934 GCA_049274755.1 Rubrivivax sp.
GCTGCTGGGCGCCGTGCATGCCGCGCTGGTGGCCGTCGGCGTGCCGCCGGCCGACCGCTTCCAGCGCGTCATCGCGCTGCCGGCCGGTGACCTGGTCGTCGACCCCGGCTACCCCGACACGGCACGCCCACGCGACGCCGGTTTTGCGCTGGTCGAGATCCTGTGGTCGGCCGGCCGCAGCGTGAAGATCAAGCGCCAGCTGCTGCAGCACCTGATGGCCGCGCTGGCCGAAGCCGGCTTCGACGGCGAGCAGTTGATGCTGGTGTTCAAGGAAACGACCTGGGAGAACTGGTCCTTCGCCGGAGGGCGGCTGCTGCACGCCTGAGCGGCACTTCCAGCCGGCCAAAGGGCCCCTTCCCCAAACCCGAATTGCCGCAGGCAGCCGGCACGGGCAAGCTGCCGGCATGGACATCGATGCCTACCGCGCCTGGATCGGCCGGCGCGAACAGCTGGTTGACGAGGTGACGGCCGCACCACTGGCCGGCCTGAGCGCCACGCTGGACCGCGAGCAGGACCCGCCGCCACTGCCCGGCAGTGACGTGCCGCCGCTGTGGCACTGGCTGTATTTCCTGCCGCGCCCGCTGGCCCGCGAGATCGGGCCTGACGGCCACCCGCGGCGAGGCGGTTTCCTGCCCCCGGTGACACTGCCGCGCCGCATGTGGGCCGGCGGCCGGTTGAACTTCCACCACCCGCTGCAGGTGGGCGACGAGATCACACGCACGTCGACGATCGGCAGCGTCGCCGGCAAAAGCGGGCGCAGCGGCAACCTGGTGTTCGTCACCGTGCGGCACGAGATCGCCAATGCGCGTGGTGTGGCTGTCGACGAGGAACACGACATCGTCTACCGCGATGCGCCGCAGCCCGGCGCGTCGACACCGCCGCCGCAGGCCGCGCCGATGGACGCCGCGTTCACCCGCGAGATCGTGCCCGACGACGTGCTGCTGTTCCGCTACAGCGCACTCACCTTCAACGGCCACCGCATCCACTACGACCGGCGCTACGTCACCGAGGTCGAGGGCTACCCCGGCTTGATCGTGCACGGCCCGCTGATCGCCACGCTGCTGCTGGACCTGCTGCGCCGCCAGCAGCCGGCCGCACGTGTGACCCGCTTCCAGTTCAAGGCCTTGCGCCCCACCTTCGACCTGCACCCCTTCAGCGTCTGCGGCCGCCCCGACGGCGCCGGACGCTGGGCGCTGTGGGCCCGTGACCACGAAGGCTGGCTGACGATGCAGGCCAGCGCCGAAACCGCATGAACCAAGACACCAGCTACACCGAGATCCGCGACGCGGTGCGCGCGCTCTGCGCCGAGTTCCCCGACGCGTACCACCGCAAGGTCGACGCCGAACGGGCCTACCCCGAGGCCTTTGTCGACGCGCTGACGAAAGCCGGCTGGATGGCGGCGCTGATCCCGCAGGACTACGGCGGTTCGGGCCTGGGCCTGGCCGAGGCCAGCGTCATCATGGAGGAGATCAACCGCAGCGGCGGCAACGCCGGCGCCTGCCATGGCCAGATGTACAACATGGGCACGCTGCTGCGCCATGGCAGCGCCGCGCAAAAGGCCTTGTACCTGCCGCAGATTGCCAGCGGCGCGCTGCGCCTGCAAAGCATGGGTGTCACCGAGCCGACCACCGGCACCGACACGACGAAGATCAAGACCACCGCAGTGAAGAAGGGCGACCGCTACGTCGTCAACGGCCAGAAGGTCTGGATCTCGCGGGTGCGGCACAGCGACCTGATGATCCTGCTGGCGCGCACCACGCCGCCGGACCAGGTGGCGAAAAAGAGCGAAGGCCTGTCGATCTTCATCGTCGACCTGCGTGAAGCCGTGGGCCGTGGACTGGCGGTGCGGCCGATTCCGAACATGGTCAACCACGAGACCAACGAGCTCTTTTTCGAGAGCCTGGAGATCCCGGCCGAGAACCTCATCGGCCAGGAAGGCCAGGGCTTCAAGTACATCCTCGACGGGCTCAACGCCGAACGCACGCTGATCGCCGCCGAATGCATCGGCGACGGGCGCTGGTTCATCGACCGTGTCACAGCCTACGTGAAGGACCGTGTGGTCTTCGGTCGCCCCATCGGCCAGAACCAGGGTGTGCAGTTCCCGATTGCCGAGGCCCACATCGAGGTCGAGGCCGCCGACCTGATGCGCTGGCAGGCCTGCCGCCTGTTCGACGCCCACGCACCCTGCGGCGCCCAGGCCAACATGGCCAAGTACCTGGCGGCCAAGGCCAGCTGGGAAGCGGCCAATGCCTGCCTGCAGTTCCACGGCGGCTTCGGCTTCGCCTGCGAATACGACATCGAACGCAAGTTCCGCGAGACCCGGCTCTACCAGGTGGCGCCGATCTCGACGAACCTGATCCTGTCCTACGTTGCCGAGCATGTGCTCGGCCTGCCGCGGAGCTTCTGAGATGAGACCCCCGAGCTCACTGCGTTCGCTGCCCCCCGAGGGGGCGCTCAGTCCCTTCGGAACGGCCGGGCGGGACTGAGATGCTACCGCTCGAAGGCATCACCGTCGTTGCGCTGGAGCATGCCATCGCGGCGCCGTACTGCACACGCCAGCTGGCCGACCTGGGCGCCCGTGTCATCAAGGTCGAGCGCCCCGGCGTCGGCGACTTCGCACGGGGCTACGACCAGCGGGTCCAGGGCCTGAGCTCGCACTTCGTCTGGACCAACCGCAGCAAGGAAAGCCTGGCGCTGGACCTGAAGGAGCCGCAGGCGCAGCAGGTGCTGGCGCGGCTGCTGGCCAAGGCCGACGTGCTGGTGCAGAACCTGGCACCGGGCGCGGCGGCGCGGCTGGGCCTGTCGTATGCGGCGCTGAGCCCCGTGCATCCGCGGCTCATCGTCTGCGACATCTCGGGCTATGGCAGCGACGGACCCTACCGCGACAAAAAGGCCTACGACCTGCTGATCCAGAGCGAGTCGGGCTTCCTCTCGGTCAGCGGCAGCGAAGAAGAACCGGCCAAGGCCGGTTGTTCGATCGCCGACATCGCCGCCGGTGTCGCCGCCTACAACGGCGTGCTGGCAGCGCTGATCGAACGTGGCCGCACAGGGCGCGGCCGGCACCTGGACATCTCGATGCTGGAGGCCATGGTCGAGTGGATGGGCTTCCCGATGTACTACGCCTACGACGGTGCGCCGCCGCCGCCACGCAGCGGCGCCGCACACGCGACGATTTATCCCTACGGCCCCTTCCCTGCCGGCGACGGCAAGACCGTGATGCTGGGCCTGCAGAACGAACGCGAGTGGCTGGTGTTCTGCGAACAAGTGCTGCAACAGCCGGCGCTGGCGGCCGAAGCGCGTTTTGCCAGCAACGCCAGGCGCAACGCGGCGCGCGAAGCCCTGCGGGCCCTCATCGTGCAGGCCTTCGCAGTGCTGAGCGCGGCCGAGGTCGTGGCGCGGCTGGATGCTGCCGGCATCGCCAACGCCCAGGTCAACACGATGGCCGATGTCTGGGCCCATGCGCAGTTGCAGGCGCGGGGCCGCTGGACCGAGGTGGATTCACCCGCCGGCCCGCTGCCGGCACTGCGGCCGCCGGGCCGCGACGATGCCCGCATGGGCGCGGTGCCAGCGCTGGGCCAGCACACCGCGGCCATCCTCGCCGAACTTGGATTCGAACCATGAACAACATGCACGACCCCGGCCAGGCGCTGGCGCGGTTTGCCGCCACGCTGCAGTGGTCCGATGTGCCGCCCGCCGTGCAGCGCCGCAGCGAAGACCTGTTCCTCGACTGGTTCGCCTCGGCGCTGGCCGGCAAGGGCGCACGCCCGGTGGAAAGCCTGGTGAACTTCATGGCCACGATGGGGCCGGCCGACGGCCCCTGCGAGATCCTCGTGCAACGCCGCGGCAGCAGCCCCTTGCTGGCGGCGGCGGCCAATGCCGCGGCCAGCCACTTCGCCGAGCAGGACGACGTGCACAACGGCTCGGTGTTCCACCC
>JBASTF010000167.1:0-7102 GCA_049274755.1 Rubrivivax sp.
GCTGTGCGGCGCACGCGGCAGCGCCGCCGGGGTGGCGCTGAAACGCGGCGCTGGCGCCGGCTGCACCACACCACCGATGTCGACGAAGGTCGAGCGCGCCTGGTTGTGCGGATGCTTCGGCGCCTCGAGTGGCGCAAGCACCGGCGCGAAGCAGGCGTCGCTGCCTTCGAGCAGATCGCACCACTGCGCCCGCGTGCGGGTCTCGAAGATCTCGGCCAGCCGGGTCTTGCTATCGGCCCAGCGCGCGGGGTCGTCGAAGTCGAAGGCGTCGGCGGCCAGCCCCATGCGCTCGAGCAGAACCTTGCGGAACTTCATCTCGATCGGCGCGACCGAGACATACCCGCCGTCGGCGCAGCGGAACACCTCGTAGTGCGGCGCGCCCGAGTCGAGCAGGTTGGTGCCGCGCGGCCCGGTGTGCATGCCGCTGCCGAGCATGCCGTAGAGCGAGGTCATCAGCATCGCCGCGCCATCGACCATCGCGGCATCGACGATCTGCCCGTCACCGCCACGCTGCGTGTTCCACAGCGCCGCGAGCATGCCGAACGCGAGCAGCAGACCGCCACCGCCGAAGTCGCCGACCAGGTTCAGCGGCGGTGTCGGCGGCGCACCGGCGCGGCCGATCGCATGCAGCGCACCCGACAAGGCGATGTAGTTCAGGTCGTGCCCAGCGGCCAGCGCCAGCGGCCCGGTCTGTCCGAAGCCGGTGACGCGCCCGTAGACCAGCTTGGGTTGTTGCGCCAGACAAGGCTCGGGGCCCAGGCCGAGCCGCTCCATCGTCTGCGGCCGAAAGCCCTCGATCAGTGCATCGCTGCAGGCGACGAGCCGGCGCGCGAACGCCACCCCTTCGGCGGCCTTCAGATCGACCGCGATCGAGCGCTTGCCGCGGTTCAGCAGATCGAACTTCGGTGCCCGCTCGATGCCCAGGCCGCTGGGCGCAAGCCGGTCCACACGCAGCACCTCGGCACCCAGGTCGGCCAGCAACATACCGCACATCGGGCCCGGCCCGATGCCGGCGAACTCCACCACCTTCATGCCGCTCAGCGGTCCCTGGCTCATGGTCCGTCCTCCTCCAACGATGAGATATCAACCGAGCAGGCGATCCAGGCGTTCCTTGGCCTCGGCCAGTTCGCTTCACACGAGGGGTTGGCCACGGCCGTCCTCCGGGATCGATCCAATATTGGACTATCATACCAATAGTGAAACGGCCCTCCGACTCCGTGAACGGTTCCGCCAGCGACGACTACAGCGGCCCCAAGTCGCCATTGCGCGTGATGCAGATCGTCGAGTTGCTGGCCGCCGCGACGCACGGGATGTCGCTGGCAGCGATGACCGAAGCGCTGCAGATCCCGAAAACCAGCCTGCTGAACCACCTGCGGGTGATGGTCGGCGCCGGTTACGTGAGCCTGCGTGATGCCCGCTACGCGCTGGGCCCGGCGGCGATGCGGCTGGGCGCGATCATCGCCGCCGATGCGGGCGTGCTGGCTGCGGCGCGCCCGGTGGCGGCCGAACTGATGGCCCGGACCGGTGAGACCGTGATGCTCGCCACGCTCGACGAACGCAGTGCCGAAGCGCTGTACATCGACGTCATCAACAGCCAGCAGGACATCCGCTATTCGCCGCGTGTCGGCTCGCGCTGGCCGCTGTACTGCACCGGCATGGGCCGTGCGCTGCTGGCGTTTCAGGAGCCGTCGTTCATCCGTCGCTACCTGGCCGAGAACGACATGCCGCGGCGCACGTCGCGCACCGTCACCGATCGGGCACGCCTGCGACGCATCGTCGACGAGGTACGCCGCAGCGGAGTCGTGGTGACACAGGGTGAGCACACAGTAGGCGCCGGCGCCGTGGCCGCACCGGTCATCGAGCGCGACGGCCGCGTGCGCCATGCCATCGGCATCGGCGTCCCGATCGACCGGCTCGAGCCGCGACGCGAGTTGCTCGCCGCACTGGTGGTCGAGGCAGCGCGCCAGGTCTCGTGGACCCTGGGCGGGCATGCAGCGAGCCCGGTCCACGCGACCCACAAGCCACTCGAGAACACCGTCTCATCGGTGGCGGCCGCACCATCAACCCGACCTACCAAGGCCCGCCAGGGCGAACGGTGACAAGCATGACCCCTCGCTTCGCAAGCGCCGCGCGCAACCTGTCGCGCGGCTTGACCCTCGCCCTGCTGTTGGGCCTGGCCCCGCTGGCCGCCCATGCGCAGTATCCGAACAAGCCGGTTCGCCTTGTCGTGCCGTTCGGCCCCGGGTCGGCGACCGACACCTTCCTGCGCATCGTCGCCGAGCCGCTGGGCGCCGCACTCGGCCAGAGCGTGGTCGTCGATAACAAGCCCGGCGCGATGACGGTCCTGGCCGTCGAGCACGTGGCCAAGTCGGCGCCCGACGGCTACACCGTGGTCGCCGCCACCAACTCCATCGTCGCCAACCCGGCCGGCATCCTGCGCAGCGTCAGCTACGACCCATTGCGCGACTTCACGCCCATCACCCGGCTGGCCGGCACGTCCTACGTGCTGGTGGTGGCGGCAGACCAGCCGTGGAAGACGCTGGACGATGTGGTTGCGCATGCGCGCGCCAACCCGGGCAAGCTCAACTACGCCAGCGGCAACCTCGGTGGCGTGCTGTACGGCGGCATGCTGCAGAAGTCGATCGGCGCGGACATGGTGCACGTGCCCTACAAGTCCACGCCACCGGCGCTGCTGGAGTTGCTGGCCGGCCGCGCGCACCTGATGTTCACCGACCTGGTGACGGCCAGCGGGCAGGTCAAGGCGGGCAAGGTGCGGCCGCTGCTGGCCACCGCAACCCAGCGAACGGCGATGTTCCCCGATGTGCCGACCATTGCCGAGATCGGCCTGAAGGGCTTCGCCGACATGCCGGCCTGGTGGGCGCTGTACGGCCCGGCCGGCATGCCCAGCGAAGCCGTCGAGCGGCTGAACCGCGAAATCACGACGATCCTGCAGCGCCCCGACATCCGCGGCCGTCTGCTCGCGCTGGGCATCGACCCCGCACCTTCGTCGCCGCTGGGGCTGGCCGACTTCACGCGCGAACAGTCGCAGAGCTATGTGCGGCTGATCAAGGAATTCAACATCCAGCCGGATTGACCCGGTTGCGACGCACCGCGAAGAGACTCGAACCATGCACCCTTCCAAACCCCTCTGGCTCGGCGACATCCGCCCGGGCATGCGCCTGCCTCTGCCCGGCTTCGACTGCAGCGCCGAACTGGTGGCCGGCTATGCCGACCTGCTGGACGCACGCCACCCGGTCCATGTCGACCCGGCGTACGCCAAGACCACACGCTACGGGCGTCTGATCGCGCATGGGCCGCTCGTCATCGCCAAATTGCTGGCCGGGTTGAGTGGCGTCTTCGGCACGGCCTTGCAGGTCATGCTCGACGTCGGCGAGTGGCGGTTCTACGGCCCCGTGTTCGTCGGCGACGTGGTCCAGGTCGAGTGCTTCGTGATCGACCTCAGCTCGGCCAAGGGCAGCAGCGCCGGCGCGGTCAGGCTCGAGATCCGTGTGCTCGGCAGCGACGGCGCGCTGGTGCAGCGCGGAACCGCCGGTGTGCTGATCGCGCGCGCCCCGGCCAAGGCCTGATCGCCGACCCCCCCCACTTTCATCACCGCATCGATTCCCATGAGCCAACCCGAACGCCGCGTCCCCCCCAACAGCGTCGACCGCGAAGCCTTCCGCGACATGTGCCGCAAGTTCGCCGAGCGCGAGATCAAACCGCGCTGGCAGCAGGCCGACCGCGAGGCGCGCTTCCCGCGCGATTTCTACGTGGCCGCCGCCAAGGCCGGCCTGATCGGCCTGCACGCGCCCGAGTCGATGGGCGGCGCCGACCTCGGCGTCACCGAGGAGGCCATCTCAGTCGAGGAGCAGGCCAAGGCCAACCCGAACCTGGCCATCATGGCGCTGATCCAGGGCGTGGCCGGCTCGCTGCTGGCCGAGCACGGCCACGCGATTCACCACGACCTGGTGCGCGCCAACATCGCCGGCGACTGCCTGCTCGCGCTGGCCGTCACCGAGCCCGAAGCCGGCAGTGACGTGCAGAACCTCAAGACGACCGCCACGCGCCAGGGCGACGAGTGGGTGCTCGACGGCATCAAGTCCTTCATCACGCTGGGCGGCGACTGCGACACGATGCTGGTGCTGGCGCGCACCGACCCGACCCAGGGCCGCCGCGGCATGCACTTCTTCGCGGTCGACCGCAACACGCCGGGGGTCGAGACCTCGCAGATCAAGACCTACGCCAACCGGCCGCTGCCGACCTACCGCGTGATGTTCAACAACGCGCGCGTGCCCGAGTCGCGCCGCCTGACCGCCGGCTTCGGCGCCATCATGGCCGGCTTCAACCGCGAACGCGTGATGGTCGCGGCACGCTGGCTCGGCCACATGCAGACGGCGCTGGCCTGGGCGCTGGACTACGCCAAGGTGCGCCAGCAGTTCGGCAAGCCGATCGGCGCCAACCAGAGCATCGCCTTCATGCTGGCGCAGGGCCATGTGGATGTCGAGGCCTCGCGCCTGTACACCTACCATGCGGCGCAGCGCTGGGACAGCGGCGCCGCGATCAAGGACATCATCCTCGACGTCTCGTCGGCCAAGCTGTTCGTCACGCAGGCCGTGTACCGCGTGACGCAGAACGCGCTGCACATCGGCGGCGGCTGGGGCATCACCGAGGAACTGCCGGTGATGCGCATGGCGCTCGACGCGCTGGTCGCGCCGGTCACGGTCGGCTCCTACGAGATCCAGCTGCGTGTGATCGCCAAGCAACTCGGCTTGCCGTGCGACTGAAAGGACCGAACTCGTGAAAACCCCCGACCGCTCCCTCGGCCGCGTCGCCGCCATCATCGGCATGGGTGACTCCTACGCCGACAAGCAGGACGTCAAGGACCCGCTGCAGCTCGCCACCGAGGCGAGCTGGGCCGCGTTCAAGGACGCCGGCATCCGCAAGGACGACATCGACATCCTGCTCACCGGCCGCTCGCCCTGGGCCGACCGGCGGCCGCAGTGGAACAACATCTTCGCCTCGCACATGCAGATGCCGGTGCGCATGACGACCGAGATCACCTTCCACGGTGCCGGCGTCAACGCCATGATCGGACAGGCCGCACTGGCCATCGCCTCGGGCGTGGCCGACTACGTGCTGTGCGTGCAGTCGGATGCGGTCGAGCTGTTCATCGACGCCACCGCGGTGGGCGCGGCCACCGACGCCTGCCCGCAGTTCGAGTTTCCCTACGGCCCGACGATTCCGACCATCTACGCGCAGCTCGCCTGCCGCTACATGCACGAGTTCGGCGTCACCGAGGAAGACTTCGCCGAGGTCGCGGTGCAGCGCCAGGAATGGTCGGTTCATCACCCGAAAGCGGCCAAGCGCAGGCACGGCCTGATCACCGTCGACGACGTGATGCGCTCGCCCTACATCTCGTCGCCGCTGCGGCGCTGGATGTGCGCCACCTGGGGGCCGGGCGGCACCGCCGGCGCCTTCGTCGTCACCAGCGTCGAACGTGCCAGGCAGGCCAAGCGCCCGATCTACATCCACGGCTTCGGCACCTGCACCACGCACGAGTACCTGTGCGAGCGCATCAACCTGCGCAAGAGCCGCATCCCGCTCGGGCCGCTGCCGGCGATCACCACCACCGGCGCCGCGCACGCCGCGCGCGAGGCCTACGCGATGGCCGACATGACGCCCGCCGACATGCAGCTCGGTGCCCTCGCCGGCAACTTCTCGCACACCGTGCTCGTGCAGCTCGAAGACCTGGGCTTCGCGCCCAAGGGCCGCGCCATGGACCTGGTGCGCAGCGGGCGCATGCGCCCGGGCGGCGACTTTCCGGTCGACACCAACGGCGGCTGGATGGGCTTCGGCCAGCCCGGCATCTCGGTGGCTGCCGACTCGCTGGTCGAGACCGTGCGCCAGTTGCGCGGCGACCCGCTCGGCCTGAAGGCCGGCAACTCACCGAAGCGCGCGATGGCGTATTCGGCCGGCGGCATGCTGGCCTGCCACAGCGCCCTCATCCTCGGCACCGAGGCGCAATAGGAGCACGCAGATCATGTTGGAACAAGGCGAATTCGCCGACTACACCGAATCGTTCCCGACCCCGCGCGTCACGCAGGACGCGCTGCCCTACTGGGGCGCCGTCAAGGAAGGCCGGCTGCTGTTCCAGCGCTGCCCGGCCTGCCGCGGCGCGATCTTCCCGCCGCGCTCGATCTGCCCGATGTGCGAGGCCGGCGGCGCGCCGCAGTGGGAGGAGTCCAAGGGCGCGGGCAGCATCTACAGCTTCTCGGTCGTGCATCGGCCGCCCTCGGCCGTGTGGCGTGCACATGCGCCTTACACCATCGGCCTGGTGCGGCTGGACGAAGACTGGTTCCTGTTCACCGAGATCGAAGGCCGGCCCGAGGACATGGCGGTTGACAAGCGGGTGCAGGTGGCGTTTCCGGAACGCGAGGTGGCGCTGCCGGTGTTCCGCCTCGTCGGCGAGGATGCGCCGCGGCGAGCGATGCGATGAACGACGCGCGTGCCATTTGGGACGCCGCGGCCGAAAGCATGGCACCCGAGCAGCGGCAGGCCCTGCAATTGAAGGGCGTGCAGGCACTGCTGGCCTGGGTCAAGGCACGCTCGCCGATGCAGCGCGAGCGCCTCGCGCGGGTCGACCCGGCCGCGGTGCGAAGCCTGGACGACTTTGCCGCGCTCGTGCCGCTGAGCACCAAGGACGAGCTGCGCGCCGCGATGGACCGCTACGGCAGCGCCCTGCCCCACCTGTGCGTGCCGCGCGAGGACATCGTGCTGTCCGGCCCGTCGGCCGGCACCAGCGGACGCCAGACCTACCAGGCCTTCGACACCCAGGACCTGGACCGCAACGTCGAGCTGGCGGCGCGCATGTTCTGGTGCAGCGGGCTGCGGCCGGGCGATGTGCTCCAGCTGCTGGTCACACCGTTCACGCCGGCGGCAGACATCTTCCGCCTCGGCGCGCAACGCGCCGGCGTGAAGTGGATCATTCGCGACAACCACGAGCCCGCGCAGGTGCCACGTTACGTCGAGGTCGCGCGCGCGCTCGAGCCCACCTTCCTGCAGGCCGGCGTGGCCACGCTGCGTGCCATGGCCCAGCACGCAG